>PSRI01000120.1 GCA_003175935.1 Bacteroidota bacterium | reverse complement strand
TCACGCCCGCCTGAACGAGTCATTCGGGCCTTGCTTCGCCATAGCTTCGCGAAGGCGCAGCAGGCAAAGACGCTAAGATAGCAAAGATCGCAATGAAAATCTAAGTACTATATACTAAGTACATTATACTAAAAAAGAGATTTTTGCAACTGACCGTCATCGTTACCAAGAGGCGGAAGATTTTGATATTCGAAGCGCTGATTTTTGGGGACTTGATCCGGACGTGGAGTTTTGCCACGGATGCTGAATACGGGGTAATAATCGAGTTGGTCTGAAGGAATCTCGAATGAAAGGATGGAAGCAATATCTTCGTCCGTTAAGTTAGGATCGAGCCATTTCAATTCTAATTCTTTGGGCAGGAACAGTGGCATGCGATAAGCATTATCACCGCTATTGTGAATGTTACGCATCACTTCATTGCCCATGCGGGTTACCATCGTAAACATTCCTCTCACTTCACCGGTTTCTGGATCTGAAGGCACAAATTGATTGTAGTGGTATAGACCGGGAACACAAAACAGTTTGCGACCTTTCATACATACGTGATAAGGGACTTTATTCTTCCAGCCTTTGATTTCACGATGTTCATATATACCGGTCACGGGAATTAAACATCTTTTTTTCCTGATGCGGTGCCAGAAAGATTTTTTATCATTCAGGATCTTCTCACTTCGGGCATTGACCATGGACCGTCGGAGCATTTTTACTTTTTCGGGAGTATTCATGTACTCTGCGATGATACCCCATTCGAAAAGCCTGCGATGATAATGATTATCCTCGAAAGTAATGATGGGATATTTTTTATGACCGATGGCAAAAAAATGTACGCTGGTTTCGAGATCGAAATCTATTTCTCCATCGTGAACCAGATTGGGAAAATATTCGTCAATTAATTCCAGGGCTGAGTAAAATGCGATGTCAAGACACATGTTTAATATTTTTCGATTTCACCGAAAGGAATTTTTTCCTCTTCTCCCGCGTAGCTCAAATTAATAAAAAGTGATCCATATTCCTCATACAGACCAATTTCAATTTTATCTCCACCTTTTTTTGTGCGCCAATCCGGATGCATTTTCCGTATATATCTTTTCATATGCTCCTGGTAGACTGCAGGAGGATCCCAGTCCACTCCTTTCTTGCCAGCATAATATATTTTGAATCCGAAAGGTTGTTTTGCAGCGATGTGCAATTTTTCAAGGTGGGCAGGATTGGTTACATCATAAAGAAATGCATTGGGATCTGATTGGATCCTGGAAAGATGCTCCATAGCCAGGGCTTTTTCTGTGGAGTCATATGCGCGAAGAAGAAACGAAGCCCTGATTCCTTTTTGGAGGCCACGCGAATAGATTTGCCTTACGAAAAATTGTTTCCCTTCCTGGATTTTATCAGCAAGTATTTTTTCATTCAGCAATGGAAATGGATTGTACATCCTCTATTTTTTATCTGTTCTTAATCCTACGGCACGCATCAGGTAATCTTCGCCATATCTTTTTTTCACTCCGTCAATGGCCTGGTAAAGCCGGATCATTTCCTGTGTGTCCTCATACAAATGGATCTGATAGTTTCCCGGAACCAGGTTTGTAAATCTTATGCCCAATAATCGAACCAATAGCCTTCTGTCGTACAATTTATTGAATAATTCCGTTGCGGTTTGTAAGAGTATGTGGTCGGCATTACTGTAATCGATTGATTTTTGTTTGGTGATCGTATCAAAATTCGAATAGCGAATCTTTACAGTAATACAACCGGTAAGCTTGTTTTGTTTCCTTAATTCAAAGGCAATTGCTTCAGTCATACGGACCAGTTCCCCATGGAGAAATTGAATATTGATGGTATCCGTCTGAAAAGTATTTTCCGTTGAAATCGATTTCTGTTCGTGATATGGGACCACCGGCGTATCATCGATCCCATTGGCCCTTCGGGATAATTCAATACCATTTTTACCGAGAAGGTTTTCCAGCATTTCGATGGGTATCTCACTCAGAATCTTCACGGTCTCCACTCCCATCCGAATCAATAGCACGGCTGTTTGTTTTCCTATCCCTGGAATTTTTGACACTCCCAGGGGAGCCAGGAAAGTTTTTTCTTTTCCGAATGGAATGATCATTTGTCCATTTGGTTTTGCTTCATTTGTTGCAACCTTGCTGATGAGTTTATTGCTCGCCAAACCATAAGAAACCGGCAGCCCGCTTTCAAGTAAAATTTTTTTCTTTAAATCAGCAATGAATAATCCACAACCGAAATATTTTTCCATCCCGGTAAGGTCAATATAAAATTCATCGATAGATGATTTTTCAAATACCGGGACAGTATCCTGCATGATTTCAGTAACCAGGGAAGAATATTTGGAATAACTTTCAAAGTCGCCGCGAATAGTTATTGCTTCAGGACATAATCTTCTCGCAAGTTTTATGGGCATGGCACTATGAACACCGAATTTCCGGGCTTCATAACTGCAACACGTAACAACTCCTCTATCGCCAGTACCACCAACGATTAGTGGCTTCCCCTTGAGGCTGGAATTTTTCAGACATTCTACCGAAACAAAAAATGCATCAAGGTCAAAATGGGCAATATGTCTCTCCTCTGAAAGAAGCATCACAATAATTCCTGCATACGTTTTTTGATTCCGGCTTTTTCAATATAGGTTACTTCAATACTGTGCACACCAAATTCTTCCATCACTTTACCTGTGATTCTGTAAAAACCCGACTGAGGCGGAGCCATATGGTATACTTGCGGAAAATGGACCGTATCAATCCAATCCTTATTGATGTCAATAAAAGTTCCAAAACTCATGGTTTCACCTTTTACAGTTCTAACCGGTTTTTGAGTGATGTGATACCCAAGAACAGTAATCGTTTTGCCAACATAATTTTTCATTTCTTTCGAAGAAACATATTTTGAGGGATCATCATCAACTAGCTGAAAGGGATCGCGTACAGGAAAACCGAGCAATTCAACTTCATCGTACCAGTCATCGAGCGCATAAACCGGCAATTCAGGTAATGAAAATTTTTTAGGCGGATCTTTAAACATAGAATGATACTGGGGAATATGATTTTTATTTTTCTTTTGAAGAAAATTAGCTTCCCATAATAATTCCTTTTTGTTTTTACCTGTGAACCGAAAAGCCCCAATGCGAATGAGGATATTTAATTGTTCAAGAGTAATGGAAGTGCGTTCAATAAAATCCTGTAAATGCAAATAAGCGCCCGAGATTTTTCTTTCTTCCAATAATTTTTCAGAAAGGGTCGTTTCAAGACCCTTAATATGAATCAATCCAACATGAACTTCGCTACCATGTATATTGGTGAGATAGTCACTTTGATTTACACAGGGTGGTTGAATCTTTGCCCCTGTTTTCATCAGTTCATAAAAATATAATTCGCGGCTGTAGAATCCTCCGAAATTATTGATGACAGCCACCATAAATTCCATGGGGAAATAGGTTTTCAAAAACAAACTCTGATAACTCTCAACCGCAAAAGAAGCTGAATGTGCTTTTGAAAAACTATATGCTCCAAAACTTTCTATTTGTCGCCATAATTCTTTGGTGATATCCTCTGCATAACCGAAGGCTTTACAATTTGCAAAAAATTTATCCCGGATGAGAATAAACTTATTATTACTTCGGTACTTTCCACTCATTGCCCTTCTGAGAATATCAGCCTCGCCCATATCAAGTCCGGCAAAATAATGCGCCACTTTAATCACATCTTCCTGGTAAACCATTACACCATAGGTTTGCTTCAATAATTCTTCGAGTTTGGGATGGAGGTATTCGAATTTATCAGGATTGTGGTAACGATAGATATATTGATGCATCATTCCACTACGACCAACACCCGGACGAATAATCGAGCTCGCAGCAACCAGGGTTAGGTAATCATCGCATTCGAGTTTTTTGAGGAGATGACGCATTGCCGGGGATTCAATATAAAAGCAACCGATCGTATTTACTGTTTTGATTTGGTTCCTGATCCGATCATCTTTTTTAAATTTTTCGATCTCATGAATATTTACATCGATCTGTTTATTTTCCTTAATAAGACGGAGACTTTCCCGAATATGCCCAAGGCCACGCTGACTTAAAATATCAAATTTGTACAGACCGATATTTTCCGCAACAAACATATCGAGTTGTGCTGTTGGAAATCCTTTTGGTGGGAGATCCAGTGCAGCATAAGAATGAATTGGTTCTTCACTAATAAGCATTCCACCGGGATGTATACTTTGATGACTGGGAAAATTTTGAATGAGTTTTCCGTAACGAAGAATAATTTGATGAATATGATCCTCCTGTTTTCGGTTTTGAAAATTTTCCCCCCTGCTCTCTCCATTATAGTATCCCTTTTCTGCCAGTTGATCAATTTCAGATTTAGGCAAGCCAAAAACTTTCCCAAGTTCCCTCACAATAGCATTATACTGAAAGGTTGAATACATACCCAGGAGCGCAACATATTTCTTGCCATACCTCTTAAATACATAATCAATTACATCATCTCTGTCTTTCCAACTAAAATCAATGTCGAAATCGGGGGGTGAGGTACGATAAGGATTTAAAAATCTTTCGAAATAAAGATCGAGTTCAATAGGGTCCACGTCAGTGATCTGAAGACAATATGCAACAATAGAATTGGCGCCGCTTCCACGTCCCACATAATAATATCCTCTCGATTGCGCATAACGAATCAAATCCCAGGTTATGAGGAAATAAGAATTGAACCCCAGCTGATCAATGATACCCAACTCTTTTTCAACTCTTTCTTTCGCGATTTTATTTTTTAATCCGTATCGGAATTTGAGTCCGTCATAAGAAAGTTTTTTCAATAGTTCCCTGTCGTCATAAGGTGTAGCGCTAAAGACTTTTTTATTTTTATCGGTCCCAAATTCCATAATCACAGAACATGCCTCCATCACTTTATAAGTATTGGTCACGATAAAAGAATATTGCTTGAAAATTTCAAGGATGCGGCCGGGAGGGATAAAATATTCATCGGGATGAGCAACCGATGCCGGTTCTAATTTTGAAAGCAGCACATTATCATCAACAGATCGAAGGAGGCGATGTACGTTGTAATAAATTTTGTTTTGAAAACTCACTGGCTGACGGATCACAAACTTTCCACGAACGCTTGTGAAATTGATTCCAAATAATTTATTGATCTCTGATGGAAGCACTCCTATTAATTCATTGGAAGAAAGTTTTTCATGTGATTTTGTTCCCAGAGGATAAATTACAAAACCATCAGAAGGCTGATTGAAAAAAATAGTTTCCCGGGGAAATTCTTCTTTCGACTGTAGGTAAGTGGAAATAAATTCATTGATCCAGGATAGTCCGGAATTATTTGCCGCAAGTAAGATGTATAAAAGTTGATGCCCGTTTCTTATTTCTGCGCCAACAATGGGTTTGATACCATGATCCCGGCAATGTTGAACAAAATCCCAAACATCACAGGTTGAATTGATATTTGTGAGAGCGAGCGTATTCGCTCCAATCTCAACACCAGCTTTTACCAGATCTTCGGTAGTAAAAGTCCCATACCGAAAACTGAAATAAGTTTTACAGTTTAAATACATAGCCCATCCTAAGACAAGGCTAAGGTAGGAAGGATTACTAATATTTTTAGCATTTATTGATAAAATATTTAGCCATCAATATTAACAATCATTTTCGAAAGTTATTCTGGTATGCAAATTTTCATTTAAGAAAGACTAACTCATCTTGTGCAAAAGATTTGAATTTTGCAGGTTCTCATCAGGAGACAAATAATTAACTTGAGCACTCTCTCTACTAAAACCATTGATCATGCCTCAGGAAAGCCCAAATCTCAATACGAAATCGACCCCGCAAAATACTTTTGATGCGATAGTAATCGGTTCCGGCATCAGCGGCGGATGGGCCGCTAAAGAATTATGCGATCTAGGAATGAAGACACTCGTTTTGGAAAGGGGAAGAAATGTAGTGCATCTAAAAGACTACCCCACAGCCACAATGAAGCCATGGGAATTTCCACACCGCGGTCAACTCACCGAAAAATTTCTGGAAGAAAATCCTCTCATCACAAAGGCTGCAGGTTTTGATGAAACGACAGAACATTTTTTCATTAAAGACAAAGATCACCCTTATTTGCAGGATAAACCGTTTGATTGGATCCGTGGATACCAGGTTGGCGGTAAATCCCTGATTTGGGGAAGAGCATGTCCGCGTTGGAGCCATTTTGAATTTACTGCGCCTGCACGTTACGGTTATGGAATTGAATGGCCCATTACCTATGACGAAATTGCTCCCTGGTATTCGCACGTAGAAATTTTTGCAGGGATTTGCGGTAACAGGGATGGACTTGAATCCATGCCCGATGGAGAATATCTTCCGCCCTTTGAATTCAATTGTGTGGAAAAGGATTTGCAAAAGAAAATTCAAACTAAATACAAAGATCGTTATATGATCCAGGGTCGATGGGCGCAACTAACCCAGGCCAAACCGATCCATATACAACAGGGAAGAAGCAGTTGCCAGGCTCGCGACTTATGTATGAGAGGCTGCCCATTTGGAGGATATTTTAGTTCGAACTCATCTACCCTTCCATGGGCACTCAAAACGGGCAACCTCACAATTCGTCCGTATTCAGTAGTGCATTCTATCATTTACGATGAGAAAAAAGGAAAAGCAACTGGTGTTAGAATAATTGATGCCAATACCAAACAAACTGTAGAATATTTCGCGAGGATTATTTTTGTAAATGCATCTGCAATCAATACCAATCTCATTCTTCTAAATAGCACATCTTCACGTTTCCCAAATGGATTAGGAAATGATAATGGTCTCCTGGGAAAATATATCTGTCACCATAATTATCGTGGTTCGCTTGGTGGAACTATTGATGGCTACCGGGATGTATATTATTACGGCCGTCGACCTGCAGAATCGATGATGGCTAACTTTAGAAATCTACATAAACAGGATACAGATTTTGTTGGCGGATATATGGCATTCATGGGCTGTTTCAGGACAAGAGAAAACGGCGAAATGATGGATGAGCACATCGGCGCAGCTTACAAAGACGCTATCAGCGAAGCAGGCGGATGGGGCATGTATATTTATATGCAAGGGGAAACAGTTCCAAAAGAAACTAACCACGTTACATTAAGCAAAACTGAAAAAGATCAGTGGGGCATGCCATTGGTTGTAACGAACGTTGGATATGATGATAATGATGAAAAGTTACTGAAAGATTTTCTCACTCAAAGTGCAGAAATGCTGGATAATATTGGTGTAAAAAATATTTATCAGTACGATAATCATTGGGCACCAGGAAGGGATATACATGAAATGGGTGGAGCAAGAATGGGAAAAGATCCTAAAACGTCCATGCTCAATAAATGGAACCAAATGCATCATTGTCAAAACGTTTTTGTAACCGATGGCGCATGCATGACAAGTACAGCAAATCAAAGTCCTTCTATTTTATACATGGCTCTAACTGCAAGAGCTGCGAATCATGCGGTGGAGGAGCTCAAGAAAGGAAATTTGTAAGGCTTCACGCCAAGTCGCAAAGAAACGCGAAGACGCTAATAAAACATAGATTCTTTAATAGCAGCCTGCAATTTATTTGGTTGAGGTAACTCACTAATTTTGAAACTTTTTTCGATTTTTCTTCCGTTAATTGCCTGTACGGTTTTAGGAATACCTGACTGACCAACCAGGAAGAATTTTCATCCTGGTAATTATAAAATAACAAATCCATTTAGTTGTTACAATTTACCCCTGTAAAAAAAAGCGGGAACACCTTTCACTTCGGGATTTGCTGAAAACAAACCGCCACTTAATGGATATTTTTTTAAGTCTGCTTCGCTTAACCCATCCCGTGCGGTTGTGATATAAAGTACATCAAGGTTTGGACCTCCAAATGCACAGGAAGAAGTATTGGGCGCAGGCACATTTACTTTCTTAAGTAATTTTCCGCTGTGCGGATCAAAGCATCCTACTCCATGTCCACCCCAAAGTGCCACCCATAAATTTCCTCTGGAATCTATCGTCATGCCATCAGGCGAACCCATTCCATCCGGAACTTTAATTACAGTTCTTCTGTTTTTAATGGCACCAGAATTATCATCATAATCAAATCCTTCAACAGTACCTGTTGGAGTGTCGATATAATACATTGTTTTCTTGTCGGCTGTCCAAACAATTCCATTTGAGATTGTCACATGGTCGAGCATTAAATGAATAGATTGATCTTTATCCATTCGATATAAAACAGCCGCACCTTTTTTAAAATTCAAATCCATTGTTCCCACCCAAAATCTTCCCTCGGGATCGCATTTGCCATCATTAAAGCGAATGTTAGGATCTTTAATAGGATTTACTAAAAACTTTAAGTGACCTGTTTTTGTATCGATTTGATGGATCCCATTTTGCATCGCAACGAGTGCTCCTCCCATGGGAAGAGGTACTACCGTGCTTGTTCTGGAACCTGTATTAAAATGTATGTCTTTTTTTGTAACCGGGTCATAAATATGCAGGGCCTTTCCTTCGATATCCACCCAATACAATTTGTTTTCTTTGGGGTGCCAAATAGAGCCCTCACCGAGTTTTGTTTTTGCATCCAAAACTAATTGGGCGGTAATTTCTCCCGGTTGTGGGGCAGTCATTACAATCGTGGTTAATATACCAAATAAGAATAATCGCATATGGTTTCACGCTAAGACGCTAAGAGGCGCAAAGATGCTATTTAGAGAATTTATAGACAGTTGAAGTTGCGTATGTTTTTCCTGGTTCCAGAATTGTGCTTGGGAATTTGGGTTTGTTGGGAGAATCAGGATAGTGTTGTGTTTCCAGACAGAATGCCGTTCTGTAATCATCCTTCTTTCCGCCCTTTATTGTGTGTGCTCCCTGCATAAAATTGCCAGTATAAAATTGAATGCCTGGTTCTTTCGTGTATACTTCCATTACAATACCGGATTGATCACCTGTAACCCTAGCCGCAAAATTGAGTTCACCATTTTTAGATGGATTTAGCACAAAATTCTGGTCGTAACCTTTTCCATATTTTAATTGAATGTTGTCTTCACCAATTCTTGATCCTATGACAGTTGGTTTTGTAAAATCAAATGGGGTTCCTGCAACTGCATCGATGTTGCCAGTGGGGATCAGTGTAGAATCAACCGGGGTATAATGATCTGCATTCAACTGAAGTGTATGTTGCAAAATGCTTCCACTCCCCTGTCCGTTCAAATTGAAATACGAATGGTTGGTAAGATTGACAACCGTTTTTTTATCGGTAGTTGCTTCATAATCGATTTTCAGTTCATTTGATGAGCTAAGCGTGTATCTAACTTTTGCTGTTAGATTTCCCGGATAACCTTCTTCTCCATCTTTAGAAGCATAACTTAATTGAACCGAAGAATCGTTTTGGGAATTGATGGTCCATACAACAGACGCAAAACCTTTGAGTCCGCCATGCAAACTATTGGGACCATTATTTGCTGCCAATGAATATTTTTTTCCATCTAAAACAAAACTGGCATGGCCTATTCGGTTCGCATATCTTCCAACAACGGCGCCGAAATAACCTTCTTTGCCACTTTTGAATTCTACCATCTTATCTGATCCAACAATTACATCTGTTAATTTTCCATTTTTGTCCGGAACGATCAACGAAATCAACCTTGCACCATAATTAGTAATTGCAACCTGAACACCACTCTTGTTTGTAAGATAAACCAGGGATATTGCCTTCCCATCCAGGGAGTCTTTAAAATCATTTGCATTGGCAATGAGAGTAGGATTTGAAATAGCAGTATCTTTTTTTGTTTCTGTAGCAGCTTCCTGCTTATTTCCATTCTGGCAACCCATAATTAAAAAATTTACTGCAGCAATCAGAATTAAAAATGTCTTTTTCATACAGGAATAGTGAAGATTTTTATAAATGAATTTGCGTGAAAAGATAACGATTATTCAAATCGAAATCTCAATGTGAATTAAACAGTTTATCACAAAAGCAAATCAGCCGTCTTTCGACAGCTGAATTGCGTTTTTCCCTTGTGTTATAATATTTAGTATAGAGGATTTTGCTCAAGTTTACTGTTCCTGTTCATTTCATCAAGCTGAATCGGAAGGAAATAAAACCTCGGATTCCAGCCTCTTTGCTGAGCCATGATAATTGTGTAAGTAGGAGTTGCAGAAGTAGAGTGATCAGGCAACATTTTGTAACGAGGTTCTACACCCATTGCATCTGTATATGCCTGGTCTGCGATCATCCAGCGGCGAACATCAAAATATCTTTGGTCTTCGAATGCGAGTTCAATCTTCCTTTCATTTCTATACCTTGTTACTAATGCCGCTCCTGTTTCAGTAATGTCGGGCATTCCTGCACGGGCACGGATCTGATTAAGGTAAGTTTTAGCTTCAGCATCCTGACCAAGTCCTATACAAGCTTCAACATAATTCATCACAACTTCAGTGTAGCGAATAAAACGCCAGGGCTGTGTTTGTTTGGTGAATTGCGCGTCAATAGTTGGGTCGATGAATTTTTTCAGGAAATATCCGGTATAAGTTCCGTTCCAGTCTTCAATCGGACTTTTTCGTGTATCCAATCCCGGTATTAAATCCACGCTGGATCCGTTCCATTTTTCCCAGAAGCCTGTTTGAATAACTCCAACCGGGTCTCTGCTTACAACGTCGGCAGGACGTGTTCTCCATTTGGCTCCTTCATAGTTGATACTGGCATAAAAACGGGGATCTCTGTTGGCATAAGGCGCTGCTGCTTTAACCGGATCATTCCAGTCGAATGGAGTTCCATCATTCATTTCGTAAGAATCTACCATTTGACCGATGGGAGTTGTACTGCCCCATCCATGATATCCATTTGGATTGTGATAAAGACCTGGATTATATCCGTGCCAGTTTTCGTCCACTTTAACGGTGAAATATCTTACGAAAATGTCTTCTGAAGTTTCCATTTTCAAAAAGATATCGGCATAATTTTTCTGCGCTTCTGTTTGGTCAGCAGGATTCGGCATGTACAAACTGTACTGCCCAAGATCCATCACTGCTTTAGCAGCATCTTTTGCAGCCTGCCAACGAGCAGTTCTGTCTCCACCAACATAGCCAACCAGTTCCGGATGAGAATAACCGCCAGCCCAGGATGCGCCACTATTGTAGAAATCGCTGGCGGCGTAAAGCAATACCCTTGCTTTTAGGGCAAGAGCAGCTCCCTTAGTTGCTCTACCTTTATCATTACCATCCTGTACTAACGGTAAGGCCGCAGCAGCCTGATCGCATTCATCAGTAATAAAATTGATGCAGGCTTCATAAGTGTCGCGGGGCACTGCAAAATCATCATCGAGTCCATAGGCTTTGGTGATGATTGGAACTCCACCATACATTGAAACAAGATTGTGATACAGATACGCTCTCAGAAAATGTACTTCACCTTTCATTTTTGCTTTTGTTGCGTCGTCTACTGGAGCAGTTTCAATTTTGTCAAAAAACACGTTGCATGCTCTTACAGATTTATAAGCATTTGTCCAGTTCATCAAACGCAGCCTGTTTCCACACCAGTAGTTTGCATCAAACACCGAAAGGTCGCTGGGTGTCATAAGGCTTTTGGTAATATTGCTTGTACCAAAATCTGCATTGTACATTCCTTCGTCAACAACGGCACCGAGAATGATATTGCTGAAACCATGCGGTATACCTGAATAAATGTTGTTGATGAAAGTCTGAATGAGCGCTGGATCATTCCAAACTGCGACATCCGAAAACTGATCCACCGGCGAAACATTCAGGAAGTCTTTATTACACGCGGCCATTGATCCGGCCAACATGATTGTAAATAATAATTTTTTCATACTCGTAATTTTAGAAAGTTAAGGTGAGACCAAACATCACTACTCTTTGCAAAGGATAACTCTGACCACTACCTGCAGATGCTTCCGGATCAAAGTCTTTATAATCCGGAGAATAAGTCAACAGGTTGTACCCGCTTACATAAAAGCGCAATTGCTGAATGCCAAGTTTTTTGTTGACACTTGCAGGAAGACTGTATCCGAACTGTAGATCCTTAAGGCGTATATAATCTGTTTTCCTTAACCAATACGTATTTCCTAAACCAACCCAATACTCGTTTGAACGATTGAAAGTGCGTGGCTTGGTTGAGCTTGGATTTGCAGTTGTCCATCTGCCATCAGCAAAACTTTGCAAATAGTTTCCGATCTCACCAGATTCTGTGCTGATGTAGTTAACAGCACCCGAAGCTCCCTGTACTAAAATGGCAAGGTCAAATCCTTTGTACGCAAGGTTGAGGTTAATTCCCGCAGTGAAAGTTGGAAGTGTGTTTTTGTAACTCCTAACTCTATCATCGGCCGTAATTTTTCCATCATTGTTAACGTCTTCAAATATCACGTCACCGGCGCGTGCCCCATCGATGTGAGGATATTTCGCAACATCTGCATCTGTTTTGAATACACCGATTGCCTGGTAGTACAGATTACCATCAGGATTGTTTGGATCTGTAGGAATCGGATGTCCGGTAGATTGTTGGTAAACAGGTCTGCCCGGAGATTCATCCCAGAAAAGAATTTTGTTTTTCTGGTGACTGCCATTTACAGAAACAGAATAGTTAAATGCACCTGCGTGGTCCTTATAAGTAACTATGAAATCAAATCCCTGGTTACCTACTCTTCCTATGTTTTCATAAGGAAGTACGAGACCGGCTGAGGCAGGAACTGATGCATTTCTTTTCCAAAGAATCTGTGAACGCTTGTAGTTAAAATAATCTGCTTCAACTGTCAATTTGCTATTCAACATAGCTGCTTCAAATCCTATATTGAACTGGTCAGCAATTTCCCAGGTAACATTTGGATTCGGCAATACCAGTTCATACAATGTTTGATTTTCTACACTTTGATTGGTTACATATGGAAGGAACGGAGATCCTATATAACTTGGATCGCCATAGGAATAAGAAGCAAGATATTGCCATTCTCCTATCCTGTCGTTTCCTGTGCGTCCCCATGATCCGCGGATCTTAAGGTTATCAAAGAATTTGATATTGTTTTTCCAGAAATCTTCTTCAGAAAGTCTCCAGCCTGCGGAAATGCCAGGGAAGAAACCAAATCTTTTATTTTCCGGGAAAATATAAGAGCCATCATAACGGCCGACAAATTCAACCAGGTATTTGTCTCTGTAACTGTAGTTGATTCTTCCGAAATAACTCATACGTGCATTCACGTAACCGGAACCGTTATTATCCTTTTCAGCATTGCCACCTGCAAATAACTGATCGATGGCTGTAGATACATAGTATCTTCTGAATGCATTGAAATAATCGCCATTTCCTTTTCTTCTTTCAACACCTGCAAGCGCTTTTAAAGAATGATCTTTGCCGAATTTGGTTTCATAATTAATCAAACCATACAAAGTTGTAGTTAATTCGTCTCTGGAGTACTCATTCAGCCTTGCATCATCATATCCGCGTTTACCTTTTACAAGTAAAGGTTGTCCGTTTGCATCATAAGTAGTGTAGTCCCAGGTATAGAGGTACCATGGTGTGGACCATGTTTTTCTAAAATCAAATCCTTTATCCAGCGCAGCATTTCCAGAAACTGATAATCCTTTTACCCAGGGGATATTGATGTTAAGTTTGAGATTACTGTTGAGCACGTAGTATTTATCGTGGTCATATCCGGTTGCATCAGTACTGATCACAACTGGGTTGTCTCCATATTCAATGTCGGGCCCAGGCAAACCATTGGGCCAGTATGCCGGCAATGTTGGTTTACCACGTTGAACCATGCGGAAGATAGATCCAGCGCCGCGTGTAGGAAAATTTCTGTCTTCCATGCGACCTGCAACATCAACTGCTACATTGATATTCTTGCTGATTTTACCATCGAGGTTGCTGCGAAAATCATATTGATTGTATTGAGTGGCGCTGTGATAGTAATCACCTTCCTGTGTTCTTGCACCAAGAGAAACAAAATAGCGCAATGCATCCGCACCTCCGGATATTGTTATGCTTGCATTATTCTGTGCAGAACGAGGTTTCAATGTTTCTGCGAACCAGTCTGTATTCGGATATTTCCAGGGATCAGAACCATCTTTAAATTTTTGAATATCATCCGGAGTCCATATTGCTGCTGTCCCGCGGTATTCTGCAATCTCATTCATCATCGTTGCATAAGTTGCAGCATCAGCCATTTTGGGTAGGCGGGTTGGTTGTGTATAACCAGTACTTAAATTCACAGAGATTTGTGGTTTACCAATATTTCCTCTTTTGGTAGTAACGAGGATGACTCCATTTGCAGCCTGCGATCCGTAGATTGCAGCAGAAGCATCTTTTAGAATTGTAACTGATTCGATACTGTTTGGATCAATTCTTTCCAAACTTCTTCCAGCTACTCCATCCACGACTACCAGTGCTGAATTGTCGTTCAAAGTATTTGCGCCCCGAATCCTCAGTGTGGATCCATCATATCCAGGTTCACCGCTTGGTTGAACAGCTACCAAACCTGGTAAACGACCCACCAGACTATTGCTTACGTTTATTGCAGGCGAGTGCACAATCTCTTTTCCTTTTATAGAACTTACGGCACCGGTATGTGTCACTTTTTTAGCAGTACCGTAACCCACAACGACAACTTCATTCAATTTTTTCGCGTCTTCTTCTATCAGTTGGATATCAACTGATGATTTCCCTTTCAATTGAAATTCCTGAACAGCGAATCCAACGTAAGAAAAAAGCAGGACCGATTTTGTGTCGGGAACATCGATGGCAAATCTTCCATCGGGGCCAGAGCTGGTGGCGGTTGTAGTTCCTTTCACCGTAATCGTTACTCCGGGTAAAGGATCATTGTTTGAGTTGCGCACAATCCCCGCAACCTTATGGTTTTGGGCTCGTGCAAAGGGAGCGACCAGTTGAAGTGCAAGAACCATTAATACCACGGTGATGGTCCAGGCCCTGGTGCTTTTTGGCAATCTTTGATCCGAGCGTGGCGGAAAACTGCGGATCGATTTTCTTTTCTCCATAAAGCAGTATTTGGTTTTAGAATTAAAAGATGATATAGGGAACAACTAAGAACTTTTATGTAATCGTTTGCATAATTTCCACTTAAAAAATCATCTAACCACCCTGGCACTATTCCTGATTTTCTTCTTCGGGATTTCCATTTTTTTCATGGAAGATTCCCTGTAAATCGGCACGGGTTCCAAAACCACTTTTGAAGGTTTAAATTCCTTCCGGTCCTTGTGATTGATCGACTCCATCAATAACCTAAATGCTTCCTTTCCCATCATAACCGTTTGTTGGTCCACGGTAGATAAGGGCGGACTCAGGTGTTCGCCAAATAACTCATTCGCGAAACCGATAATTCCCATTTCTTCGGGAATTTTCACCTGGTTATCTTTTAGTTCTTTAATCAATCCAAGCGCAGTAAAATCCTCAACCGCAAATACAGCGTCGGGTTTGTTTTTTAGAGAGAGAAAATAATTCGCCGCGTCTTTTCCACTTTCTATGGACACGTTTCCATCATAAATCAGGTCGAAATCCACTTTAATTTTATTCGCCTGAAGGGCCCCCATATACCCTTTTAAACGATCATTGAAAATCTTTATATGCTGAGGACCGCTCACATGTGCAATCCTTCGATATCCTTGCTGGATAAGGTGTTCAGTGGCGGTAAAGGCTCCCTGGTAGTCGTCAACAACTACCGAAGAAAATCCGAGATCATCATTAGCGCGATCAAAAAATACCAGCGGTACTCCCCGCCTTTTTACATTTATGAAATGAGAATAATCATGGGTGTTTTTTGCAATGGACACGATAATTCCGTCAACCCTGGCACCAAAAAAAGTTTGGAGACCCTTTTCTTCGGAATCTCTTGATTCGTTGGATTGATAAAGCAATACATTGTACCCGTTCAGGTTAGCCATGCTCTCAATACCATGAACCACCGATCCAAAAAAGTTTATTTCAGCACTGGGAATGATTACACCAATTACATGAGTTTTACCTGAACGCAATGAGGATGCAATCTTGTTGCGGTGGTAATTCATTTTCTCTGCCGTTTCCTGCACCAGCTTCTTGGTTTTTTCACTGATTCCGGGGTGATTATTCAATGCCCGGGAAACTGTTGCCGGAGTAGTATTCAGTGCTTTGGCTATGTGTGATATAGTTATTTTAAGGCTCAATTATTTGTGCAATCGTTTACAGGATTTAGCAAAAGGGTTCAGTATTTCATTTTTGAGTATCGTAGTTTTAAATGAGAATTATTTTCGGCACCTGGCGCCCGATATAAACCCGCGAAAAAAAATGGAGAAATTCTGACGAATTAAACTGCGGATCCGATCAACACAAAATCTGAATGCTTTACTAAAAGCCCGGAAATTTTCCTGGAGGAGGGAAAAAAATAGAGAGTCCGCAAAACGCAAATCGTTTGTGAAATTATAAGGGTTCATACAAGCAAATTATCAATCGACGTCTTAAAGGAAAGAAATAAATTTTAAATTGTCAATAAAACATTTAAAAAATATTTCACATCACAGCCACGACGATTTATTTTTTTAGGCAAAAACCTATTTGCATTCGCTGCACGGAAGCAGAAATAAAATCAACTTCCCTTAGGAAAATGGTAACCTCACTATTATATTCCTTATTATTATACTAACACCCAAAAAATTGGATGTATCGGGTACACATTAGCCGGCCTTATTCTCCATTCAAAATATTTTTGCCCGGTAGGAAATTTAAATGTTAATTTGACACGATTAAATTAATATGTCCGAAGAACGCTATGTCATTGGAGTAGATTATGGAACCGACTCGGTTCGGTCCGTCATTGTAAATACAAAAACTGGCGAAGAAGTCGCCTCAGCCGTTTTCGAATATCCGCGCTGGAAAAAAGGACATTACTGCGATGCTACTTTAAACCAGTTTCGCCAGCACCCCCTGGATTACGTGGAAGGATTAGAATCAACTGTTACTCAGTGCGTAAAAAGGACCGGACCTGGAGTTGGGAAAAAAATTGTTGGTCTTTCCGTAGATACAACGGGCTCCACTCCTATTGCGGTAAACAAAGAAGGAACACCACTTTCGTTACTTCCGGAATTTGAGAATAATCCCAACGCTATGTTTGTGCTCTGGAAGGATCACACTGCAGTTCGGGAAGCTGCCGAGATTAATAAGCATGCAGAAAAATTTAGCGAAAATTATCTTCGTTTCGTTGGTGGAATCTATTCATCCGAATGGTTCTGGGCCAAGTTGCTTCACATATTGAGAGTTGATGATTCCGTTTCTAAATCCTGCTACTCATGGGTGGAACATTGCGACTGGATCCCCTATTTATTAACGGGAAAATCAGACCTGCACCTTATGAAACGTGGCGTTTGTAGTGCAGGACACAAAGCATTATGGGCGATAGAATTTGGCGGACTGCCACCAGAAGAATTTTTTGCCTCATTGGATCCCCGTCTCAAAGGATTTCGCTCGCGTCTCTTTGATAAAACTTATGCATCCGATCAATCAGCAGGAACTATTAGCAAAGAATGGGCATCGAAACTTTCGTTACCTCCTGATACAATAATTGGTGTCGGAGCATTTGATGCACATATGGGTGCCGTTGGTGGTCAGATTGAACCGTACCATTTAAGCAAAGTGATGGGCACTTCAACCTGCGATATGTTAGTTGCACCGATTGATGCGATGAAAGGCAAACTTGTAAAAGGAATTTGTGGGCAGGTACCCGGCTCCGTTATACCGGGAATGATAGGAATGGAAGCTGGTCAATCTGCATTCGGAGATTCTTATGCATGGTTCAGTAATTTAATATCCTGGCCACTCAAACATATCTTGTCAGCATCCGGATCGAATGAGAATTCAGATTTGATTTCTGAGGCGGGTTCAAAAATAATTACAGAACTCAGTCGGCAGGCAGCATCCATTGATCCGGGCGAAATTTCTGAATTGGGAATTGACTGGCTCAATGGTCGTCGAACGCCAGATGCAAACCAGGAACTCAAAGCAGCCATCAGCGGCATCAGCCTTGGTTCTGATGCACCACGTATTTTCCGCGCCATCGTAGAATCTACATGCTTTGGTGCAAAAGCAATTGTCGACAGGTTCCGCAATGAAGGTGTTCCGGTCAAAGGATTAATAGGACTCGGTGGTGTTGCAAAAAAATCTCCTTTCATCATGCAAATGATGGCGGATGTTATGGATATGCCGATAAGGATTCACAGTTCAGATCAAACCTGTGCACTGGGAGCAGCCATGTTTGCAGCAACTGCATCAGGAGTATACAAAAAAGTTGAAGATGCTATGGAAGCAATGGGACCTGGATTTGATAAAACCTATTCGCCTGATAAAAAAAATGTCGGCATCTACTCAAGAAAATATGAACGCTACAAAGCTTTAGCTGCCTTCATTGAAAATCAAAATCACTCATTTAACTAACGATAGCCATATGCGAAAATTGATCCAATTATTCATTGCATTATTTATTGTTTGCAGGATAGAGGCTCAGTCTGTGAAAGTCACTTTCGACGCCCCTTCATCCGATCTCATCATCAGCAGAAATATATACGGACATTTTGCTGAACATCTCGGAAGATGCATATATGATGGTTTTTGGGTAAATGATTCTTTAAATGTTGCTAAAAAAGATCGGTTACGCCTAGACGTTATAGATGCACTCAAAAAAATTAAAATACCACTTCTTAGATGGCCAGGCGGATGTTTTGCCGATGAATATCACTGGAGCGATGGTATAGGTCCGCGTAATCAGCGTCCCGCACGGGTGAATTCCAATTGGGGAATGGTGAAAGAAGACAACAGTTTTGGGACCCATGAATTTCTGGAGCTATGCACATTACTTAACTGCGAACCATATATCGCAGGTAATGTGGGCTCGGGCACTACTCAGGAGATGGCTAACTGGATCGAATATCTTAACTACGATGGATCCAGCACGCTTGCGGATCTCAGAAGAAAAAATGGAAGAGAAAAACCCTGGAAAGTTTCTTATTGGGGTGTTGGCAATGAAAGTTGGGGTTGCGGAGGAGAGATGACTCCGGAATATTATTCTACGCAATTCAAACAGTATGCATCTTTCTGCAAAAATTATCCGGGTGCTCCTCTCAGAAAAATTGCCAGCGGTTCCAATGGAGAAGATTACAACTGGACTGAAGTATGCATGAAAAATATTCCGAACTGGCAAATGTGGGGAATTTCCATGCACTATTACACCGTAACGGGAACCTGGCAAAAGAAAGGTTCCGCTACTCAGTTCGCGGAAGATGAATATTTCACGGCACTTAAAAAATGCCTTCATATAGAAGATCTCATCAACAAGCACAGTGCCATCATGGATAAATATGATCCGCAAAAAAAAGTTGCACTTGTGGTGGATGAATGGGGAATTTGGACGGATCCTGAACCAGGAGCAAATGCAGGAATCCTTTATCAGCAAAATAGCATGAGAGATGCACTAATTGCAGCAAGTACGCTCAATATTTTCAATAACCACTGCGATCGGGTAAAAATGGCAAACCTGGCACAAATTGTAAATGTGCTTCAATCACTAATTCTAACCAATAAGGAGAAGATGGTGCTCACTCCTACTTACTACGTCTTCGACTTTTACAAAGTGCACCAGGACTCAAAACTGTTACCGGTTCATTTGTCATCTCCCGAATATAAATTCGGAAATGAAAGCATTGCTGCAATAAATATATCTGCTTCGCAGGATAGCACGGGGAATATTCATCTAACTATTGCGAATCTCGACCCAACAAAAAAAATCAGCATCAATCCTTCCCTGGGAAATTTGAAATGGAAAAAAGCTGAAGCAAGGGTTTTGAGTTCTGCCAAATTCACTGATGTTAATAGTTTCACGGAACCCGAAAAAATAAAACCAGTTACATTTAATGATTATAAGGTTAGTGGTGATCAATTAACAGTGAATATGCCTCCAATGTCAGTAGTAGTCATAACCTTAAATTAATTTTCATTTTCTATATATGGGTCAAAACAAATATGCAGAGATTCAGGAAAAAGCATTCCAGGCGAACATGCAATTGCCTGCTCTTGGCCTTGTACTTTTTACGTTTGGAAATGTGAGTGCCGCTGATAGAAATACAGGCGTATTTGCGATTAAACCGAGTGGTGTACCCTATCGGGAACTAACACCCGAAAAAATGGTAATCGTAGATTTTGATGGGAAAACTGTGCAGGGAAATTTGAGACCATCATCCGACACACTCACTCATGCAGTCCTCTACAAGAACTGGGAACATATTGGTGGCATATCGCATACTCACTCAACTTATGCAACAGCCTGGGCTCAATCACTGCGTGACATACCCATTTTTGGAACAACCCATGCTGATCATAACACCATTGATATTCCCTGCGCGCCTCCAATGGATGATGATAAGATTGCAGGCAATTATGAATACGAAACAGGATACCAAATTATCGAATGCTTCCAGGAAAAAGGATTGGATTACCGCGAAGTAGAAATGATTCTTGTTGGAAATCACGCGCCATTCACATGGGGTAAGAGTGCAGAAAAAGCAGTATACAATAGCGCTGTTCTGGAAACAATTGCCAAAATGGCTTTTGTTACAGAACAAATCAATCCTAATAGTTCCAGGCTCAAAAATTCGCTCATCAAAAAGCATTTTGAAAGAAAACATGGGCCTGATTCGTATTACGGACAAGAATAAAGATTTTGAATTTCATTTAATCAACAGAGACCTTCAATTATGGACATAAAAAATGGAGAATTATGGTTTGTTACCGGAAGTCAGCATTTATATGGTGATGAAACGCTGAAACAAGTAGCTGCACATTCAAAAAATATTGCCGATGAATTAAACAGGGCAACAGAAATTCCGGTTTCTGTTATACATCAACCTACGGTTACCACTCCCGATGAAATTTATAAAGTATGTGAAGAAGCAAACCGAAATAAAAATTGTGTTGGCATCATTGCATGGATGCATACTTTCTCCCCAGCTAAAATGTGGATCGGTGGTTTGAAAATTTTGAAGAAGCCTTTACTTCATTTTCATACTCAATTTAATCGGGATATTCCGTGGAGTGAAATTGATATGGATTTTATGAATCTGAATCAATCTGCGCATGGGGATCGGGAATTTGGATTTATCATGACGAGGATGAGATTGAATAGAAAAGTAGTAGTTGGGCATTGGAAAGATTTACAGGTAAGATCTCAGATTGGAACCTGGTCAAGAGCAGCTTTAGGTTGGCATGACTGGCAAGGTGCAAAGTTTGTAAGATTTGGAGACAATATGAGATCAGTTGCCGTTACCGAAGGGGATAAAGTGGAAGCAGAAATAAAATTTGGATATTCTGTCAATACTCACGGAATAGGTGATCTGGTAAAATTCATCAACGATGTACCAGAAAATCAAATTAACCAGCTATGTGCCGAATACCAGGATAAATACAAACTGGATGATTCGCTTCGCAAGGGAAATAGCAGGTATGCTTCACTGAGAGATGCGGCAAAAATTGAATGTGGCCTGGAGCATTTTCTTCAGGCAGGATCCTTCAAAGGGTTCACAGATACGTTTGAAGATTTACATGGTTTGGTACAACTGCCAGGGATAGCGGCACAAAGACTAATGAATAAAGGATATGGATTTGGCGCGGAAGGCGATTGGAAGACATCAGCACTGGTGCGAGCGATGAAAGTAATGGCTGTGGGATTGCCTGGCGGGAATTCATTTATGGAAGATTATACTTATCATTTTGCGCCGGAAAATGAAATGGTACTTGGATCGCATATGCTTGAAATTTGTGAATCTATTGCTGAAAATACTCCAAGTTGCGAAATACATCCATTGGGGATTGGAGGAAAAGCTGATCCAGTGAGACTAGTATTTAACGTAGCCGGAGGTCCAGCACTCAATGCTTCGATCATTGATATGGGAAATCGTTTCAGACTTTTGTTAAACCAGGTTCATGCCGTTAGTCCGCCTCACGATTTACCTAAACTGCCAGTTGCAAGGGTGTTATGGAGGCCGTATCCCGATATGAAGATCGGATGTGCAGCTTGGATACTTGCAGGAGGCGCACATCATACTTGTTATAGTCAGAATTTAACCGTTGAGCATTTGCAGGATTTTGCGGAGATGGCGGGAATTGAATGCATCTCAATTGAAAAAAATTCTCATCTCAATCAAATAAAAAATGAATTGCGCTGGAATGAGATCTATT
This sequence comes from Bacteroidota bacterium, assembly GCA_003175935.1. Lineage (GTDB taxonomy): Bacteria > Bacteroidota > Bacteroidia > Chitinophagales > Chitinophagaceae > PSRI01. The sequence continues at coordinate 6,600 of PSRI01000120.1, read as the reverse complement.
ACCGTTAAAACATTTTGCCAGCCACTTCCATTTTCAACTAATATCAACGATTACTAATGAACAAGAATCTGGTCTCTTCCGACTATCTGGTTTTTATTCTTTATTTTATTATTGTAGCCGGTTATGGTTACTCTGTTTATCGCAAAAGAAAAAGCAGGGAACATGATTCCAAAGCATTTTTCCTTGCTGAAGGTTCCTTAACCTGGTGGGCGATTGGAGCCTCCATGATTGCTTCGAATATTTCCGCAGAACAATTTGTGGGAATGAGTGGTGATGGATTTTTCCTTGGAATGGGTGTGGCAGCATATGAATGGATCGCAGCAGTTGCTCTTATCATCGTCGCAGTTTGGTTTATTCCCGTATATCTCAAGAACCATATTTATACAATGCCTCAGTTTCTAAAAACAAGGTATAATGAAACGGTTGCATTAATTATGGCGGTTTTCTGGTTATTCCTTTACATTTTTGTCAATCTTACTTCCATACTTTATCTCGGTGCGGTGGCGATCGACGGTCTCGTTGGAGGAAATCATCTTCATGAAATAATGATTGGACTTGCAATTTTTGCACTCATCATTACCCTGGGTGGCATGAAAGTAATTGGATATACCGACGTGATCCAGGTATCCGTATTAATTATTGGTGGATTAGCTACAACTTATTTAGCACTGACAATTGTTGGTGAAAGATTTGGTGTTGGATCAAATCCTTTTTCCGGTTTCAAAGCGCTGATGGACCACGCGCCAGATCATTTTCACATGATTATTCCAAAACCGACATCAGAATCTCCCCAGCTCGCAATTAATAAATACTTAATTCTCCCTGGCGTTGCAACATATTTTGCAGGTCAGTGGATTGTGAACCTTAACTATTGGGGCTGCAATCAATACATCACACAACGTGCGTTGGGAGCGGATTTGCAAACCGCAAGAACAGGAATTCTGTTTGCCGGATTCTTAAAATTATTGATGCCTGTTATTGTAATGTTGCCAGGTATTGCTGCATTTGTTTTGTACCAAAATGGTGAACTGCCCCAGTTGGTTGGGGGCAATAAGGACAAAGCATATTCTGCAATTCTTGGTTTTCTTCCCAGTGGATTAAAAGGATTATCGATTGCCGCACTTACAGCCGCCATCGTTTCATCACTTGCAGGCAAAGTGAACAGTATCTCAACCATATTTACGCTGGATATCTATAAAAAATATTTTAACAGGGAAGCCGACGAAAGGAAGCTGGTTATAACGGGAAGGGTTACTGTATTTGTTGCCATGATCATTGCTCTGATTTTTACATGGAAAGATATATTAGGTATCGGAGGCGCCGGTGGATTCACATTTATTCAAAAATATACCGGGTTTATTAGTCCGGGTGTTTTTGCCATGTTTATCCTTGGCATGTTTTGGAAAAGAACAACAGGACTTGCTGCCATTGTTGGCGTAATTACTGGATTTGTACTATCTGTTTTCTTTAATGAATTTGCGCCTGCGGTGCTGGGGCATGAAAATTTCCTCTACACTTCATACCCCAATGGCAAAGGAGAATATGAAATTCCATTCCTGATATGTATGGGATGGGCCTTTTTCTTCACAATGGTTGTGATGATTGCGATTAGTTTAGCTGGTCCCAGGGTGAATGAAAAAGCATTTGATTTGGACCGCTCCATGTTTAAATTGAAACCTTCCACAATCGTATTGATTACGCTTACGCTCGTAATATTAATGGCGATTTACGCGAAGTTTTGGTAAGAGTTCGAAGACAAAATTATTTGGATCCCTGCTGCATTTTCTCGGATGCGTGCAGGAGTTGATCCATTAAAGGATCATTATAATCTTTGATGAAGCCCAGTATATTTTTATAGGCAGAGAATTCAGAAACCTCGTGTGTAGTTGTAATGGCAACAGCTTTCATGCCCGCGTTAGCGGCAGTTTCTATACCCTTGGGTGCATCCTCAAAAACGATACATTCATCCGGGGAAATTTGCAATAATGAAGCAGCCTTCAAATAGGTTTCCGGATTCGGTTTTGAATGTTCCACATCATTGGCGCTCACTATAACTGAAAAATAATCCCGGATATTAAGGTTATCCAGAACGAAATCAATATTAAATGGAATGGCAGCTGATCCGATGGCCATTTTTACACCCAAATCCCTGCTACGATCGAGGAACCTCTGTAATCCATCGACAAGTTTTAAGTGTGGTTTATACATTTCCTGGTATTGCTTCTCTTTTTCAATCGAAATCCTGTCAAGCTCCGCCTTAGTAAAATGGCCCTTTCCAAAAACACGTTCCAAAACTTCTTCATTCTTACCGTACATCTGGGATTTTACTTCTTCTTCGGTGAGATTTGTCCCAAGCTCATGATTGAGCACATATGTCCACGTCCTTAAATGGTAGTTCATATCATCGATCATCGTCCCGTTAAGATCAAATATGAATGCTCCTGGAAAAATTATCATACTCGAATGTTCATTTTAAACGTCAAATCTACGTTTCATACGAAAAATTATGCTACGATATATTTTTATTCATCCAAAAACCTCCTAAATTCATGCCATAATCCTATCGAAAAGGTCCGTATTCATCGACCTTTACTTTTCATTAGTTTTCATTTATTGTTTGACATGACCCGATATTCAAAACAAACCCGGATACTGGTTGCCGTGGACTGTATCATTTTTGGGTTCGACGGCTATAACATTAAGTTACTGGTGGTTAAGAGGGAGCTTGAACCTGAGAAAGGCAAATGGAGTCTTATGGGCGGCTTCGTGCAGCAGGAAGAAAATCTTCGCCAGGCTGCGAATCGAATTCTGGAGCAACTCACGGGGCTCAAAGGTGTGTATATGGAACAGCTTCGCACTTTCAGCGATCCGGACCGTGATCCTGTTGAGCGAACGATTTCCATTGCGTATTTTGCTCTTATTGACATTCATCAATATGAAAAACAACTCAGTGAAGAATATCATGCCGAGTGGTTTTTGTTGAAAGACAAACCCAAACTGATTTTCGATCACGATGAAATGGTGGAGCTGGCAAAAAAACAGCTTAGGTATAAAGCGGCTCTACATCCTATTCTATTCGAACTTCTTCCTTCTAAATTTACTATACCACAATTGCAGAGTCTTTACGAAGCCATTTACGACAATACTTTCGACAATAGAAATTTCAGCAGAAAGGTTTTGTCTACCGGTTTGCTCATCAAACAAAAAGAAAAAGACAAGCTCAATTCCAAAAAGGGAGCATTTTATTATCGCCTTGACAAAAGAAAGTACAAGGCTAATTTCCAGTCGTTCCTGAATTTTATTCCAAACCCCGATAAATTTCTTCTGTAAAAAAATTTCAGCTACGCCTAGCCGAAATTTTTTTGAATTAATAATTGTAATTCTGACAATTATCTATTATATTTGAATTGCCCCGTATTCTAATCCCCATTCGTTAGAGTGGATTCAAGAAATTGTTTAAGTTTTTTTTTAGTTTTGATGTCATAGTATATGACAAGAGGGCAATTTCTATTGCCCTTTTTCTTTATCCCCGGTGTCGACACCACCGCATTGTCATTTCGAGCGTTATGCGAAGCATAGAGCGGGAAACCAGCAACGCATTGATATTTCAATTCGATTGTCATTTCGAACCCACCCCGATTCATATCGGGGATGGAGAGAGAAACCTGCAACGCATAGATCCAGGATGATCGCAGATCATCCTTCCACAGTCGTTTGGTAGCCAAAAAAACCTGTTTGGTCGCAAGATTCAACCAATCTTATCCAGTATGTGATTTAGTTACTATTTTGCTCCCATGAAACAGGTCTGGTATTCCAGGAAATGGGTAACAATATTATTGCACTTGGCTGCCTGGATAATTCTTTTCTCTCTACCTTTTCTATTGCGACCCTCCATGGATAATAAACAACATGGCGCGTCAGGAGACGAACAGCCATTTCTCTATCATTATTTCACGAACGCAGTATTATGGATCGGTTTTTTTTACCTGAATGCATTAGTTATCATCCCTAAACTATTGTACAGAAAAAAATACTGGCAGATTGCGATCATTTATGTTGCAACTGTGGTAGCACTTGTATTGTATAGCAGTTTGTTCTTCAAATTCTTTATTCACCATACTGAATTCAAATACAGAAGTTCATTTTTATTTACCATATTCATTTTTTTATTTTTCTCGGGTTGCAGCACTGCATACCAATTGATCCGGGATAAAATAAAAGCTGACCAAATTTTAAAGGAAAAAGAAAACGAAAACCTGAAGACTGAACTTTCGCTTTTGCGTTCACAAGTGAGCCCTCACTTCATGTTCAATGTGCTGAATAATATGGTGGCCCTGGCTCGCAAACAATCTGATCAGCTCGAGCCTTCCCTTATCAAACTTTCATCGCTGATGCGATACATGCTCTATGAAGCAGATGAAGAAACCGTTCCCCTTGAAAAAGAAATCGAATACCTCAGAAGCTATATAGATTTGCAGCAGCAAAGATTCGGCAGGAATGTGCAGGTAAATGTTGCTTTTGATGTGAGCAATGATAATCATTACATTGAACCCATGCTATTAATACCATTTGTTGAAAATGCATTTAAGCATGGAACCGGAATGATAGAAGATGCCAGGATTGATATTGATTTGAAAACTGAAAAAAACAAGTTATTATTTAGCGTTCGCAATAAATTCAATAATATCTCCAATAACGTAAAGGATAAAACTTCCGGAATTGGATTGGCGAACGTAAAAAGGAGATTAAATTTATTATATGGAGGGAAACACAGTTTGCTCATCAATAAAAATGATGACTGCTTCAGGGTTTCACTCGAAATTTGCCTTCGATAATGTTAAGATGTATTGCCGTTGATGACGAGCCACTGGCTCTGGAATTGCTGGAAGACAATATCAGCAAAGTGCCGTATTTGCAATTGGTAGGTACCAGCCACAATCCACTTGAGGCGATGAAAATTCTCCAAAAAGAAAAAGTGGATCTCATTTTTCTCGATATTCAAATGCCAGGACTCACAGGCTTGCAGTTTATTCAGTCATTGTCTGAAAAGCCAATGATCATTCTGATCACAGCATACGAAAAATATGCGTTGGAAGGGTTTAACCTCGATGTTGTTGATTATCTCGTAAAACCTGTCTCCCTCGACAGATTCGTCAAAGCCTGCAATAAAGCACAGGAACTTCATATTCTAAAAAATAGTAAAAAAGAAAAACCCAATTCAGATGCTGAATTCATGTTTGTGAATGCAGATTATAGCCTGGTTAAAATTGTTTTTTCTGATATCACCTGGATTGAAGGATTAAAAGACTATATCAAAATTCATTTGAAGAGCTCATCGAAACCTGTTATTACGCGGATGAGTTTAAAATCTATTGAAGAGGAACTTCCTGATTCGAAATTTTTAAGGGTTCAAAAATCATATATCGTTTCGGTTAATCACATTACAGCTGTAAGAAAAAACAGTGTTTTTATTGGAGAATTGGAAATCCCTGTTGGGGAAAACTACAGGGAAATTTTGTTGAATATTATCGGCAAAGCCGGACAATAAATCAATCATCATCTTAAATTAAACAAATATGAAAATTAAAAAACTCTGGGTGCTTGGAATTGCCAGTCTTTTAGTAGCTGCACAATCAAATTCTCAAACAGTTGATGAATTAGTTAAGAAATATGTTGACGCAATGGGAGGAGCTGATAAACTTGGAAAAGTTACTTCCATTTACGAGGAACAAACAATTTCTGCCATGGGAAACGAAAGTCCCGCTACTGTGACTATTTTAAATGGAAAGGGATATAAAAGTGAAATGGATTTCGGCGGACAAAAAATCGTCCAGGTTTATACAGATAAATCCGGCTGGTCCATTAATCCATTTGGCGGTTCCACTGATGCAGCTGCGATGCCAGAAGATCAGTATAAAGCTGGAAAAGATCAAATAGATGTTGGTGGTTCACTTTTTAACTACCAGGCAAAAGGAAATAAAGTAGAACTCGCAGGCAGAGAAAATGTTGGTACAGTGAGTGCTTATAAATTAAAAGTGACTACAGCTGCAAATGTTGAATCGACCATTTACCTCGATCCCACTACGTATTATATCATAAAACTTGTCCGCAATGTGAATGTAAATGGACAATCCATGGATATTTCAATTTCATATTCTAACTATCAAAAAACAGATTACGGAATTCCTGTAGCAAGCAATTTCGAAGCTAATTACGGGGACCAATTCTCAATGACTTCCACCATTAAAAAAGTAGAAGTAAACAAAGCAGTCGACCCCAAGATCTTCGATATGCCAAAGTGATAGCTCACAAATTACATTTACTGAAAGCAGACCCTTGGTCTGCTTTTCTTATTTCACGTCTGGATTCAAAAAAGTACCAAGTACTTAGTACCTAGAACCTAGACTAAATCTACCACATCTCTCCAGTCTTCCAGCAACCTTCAACTTTCAACCTTCAACGAACCTTCAACTTTCAACCTTCAACGAACCTTCAACTTTCAACCTTCAACGAACCTTCAACGAACCTTCAACCTTAAACCTTAAACGAACCTTCAACTTTCCTGCCTGCCGGCCTTGCTTCGCTGACCGCGTGCGCTAA
>PSRI01000080.1 GCA_003175935.1 Bacteroidota bacterium | reverse complement strand
ACAACGGTAGAGCAAAAACCTATTTCCGATTCTTTGCAAAATGAACTTCGGGATGCAGATGATCCATCTGCAGTGATCAGTAATGCGGCCCTGCATCAAAATGACCCTGTTTGTACAGAAACTATTCAGCTTTTTGCGAAATACCTCGCAGTGGAAGCTGCTTCTTTGGTATTAAAATTGAAATCTACGGGTGGTTGTTATCTGGGAGGAGGCATTGCACCTAAAATCTTGCCATTTCTTCAATCGGGAACCTGGTACCAGGAATTTATTGCAGTCGGAAGGATGGAACCTTTGTTAAGGCAGGTGCCCGTTTACGTTATTTTGAATTCCAAAGCAGCACTTTTGGGTGCAGGATACTTTGGTGCATATAACATGTAGGTGCCACAGAGCTTGAATTGATTCAATTGCAGGTACAAAACTATTTGTATGATCATTTTAGAAAACGACAAGCTTTTGGTTTCCATAAATCCGCATGGAGCCGAATTGCAGGGACTGTTTAGGAAAGACTTGAATCAACAATACATGTGGGAGGGTGATCCTAAATTTTGGGGTAAGCATTCTCCTATTTTATTTCCCATTGTGGGTTCCCTTAAGGAGGATACTTACTATTTCAATGAAACTCCTTATCATTTAAGCAGGCATGGATTTGCAAGGGAAAAGGTATTTTCCGTTGAAGCGACTTCAAAATCGAAGACTGAATTTTTATTGAAGGATGATGAGAACTCAATTAAGATCTATCCATTCAAATTTGAATTGCGCGTTACCTATGAATTGCATCAAAACGGTTTACAGGTAGATTATGAAGTTTCGAATCCGGATGAGAAACCTATATTTTTTTCACTGGGTGCGCATCCTGCCTTTGCTGTTCCAATGGTATCCGGGACCACATATGAAGATTACTTCCTGGAATTTGAAAAACCTGAGAATGCGGGCAGATGGCTTTTAGAACATGGATTGTTGAAAAATGAGTCGGAGCCATTTTTACAAAACAAATCCCGAATAAATCTAACTGAGGATCTTTTTGCTAATGATGCTTTGGTTCTTAGCGGAATAATTTCAAATATCATTACGCTTGCGAGTGCAAAAACGCCGAGAGGTTTGAAATTTTGGAGAGAAGGGTGGCCGGATCTCGGAATTTGGGCAGCACCAAAAGCCCCCTTTGTTTGCATCGAGCCCTGGTGCGGACATGCAGATTTTGTAAACCACAATCAGCAAATAACCGAAAAGGCGGGCATCATTAAATTACTTCCGAATGAAAGATGGAGACGTAACTGGAAAGTGGAACCATTCTAAAAATTACTCCAATTCTTCACAGTAATAGCCTGCCTTCTGAAGTATAATTTCAACTTCTTCAGGTTGCAACCTGTTGGACTCAATCCTTAAAATTTTGTCTTTGTCATGCCAGTCGATATTCCATTTCAGAATTCCGTTTAAAGGTGAAAGCCATTTTGCAATCAATGGAATTTGATTCTTATCGACAATGTTAGTTTTGAAGACCAGTATATCCATACAATAAGGTTTTAAAAAAGTAAGCAGGAAGGCTTTAAAGCCTTCCTGGTGATTCTTTATCAGCGGCAGGCTTTTCCCTTTCGTCGGGCATCCTCCATCCACGGCAGCGAGCTCTCCATTCCTGTTTGAACTTCTCCCTATCCTCAACGCTCATATTCTGCCATTTTTCCCGCATTTTGTATTTCCAATGCCCACCTCTACCTCTCCAGCCTCCATGGAAGCCACCAAAAAGAATCTTACTTAATACCAATATTCCAAGTGCCTGAATAAAATTGATAGAGGAAACGTGTAATACCTGTGGCAGGATTGCGTTCCAAAGCAGCATCACAACATAGCTGAATACGGTGATAAACAATGCCGCAAAAAATACAATCATCACTGCTTTCCTGATCCAAAATCCTCTTTTCATAATCTGTTTGTTTAATAATTTAATAATTCATCTTTCAACACCGCAAGTCTGTTTCTCAAATGAAGAACTGCATATCTTTTTCTGCTGATTAAAGTATTTACCGTTTCACCAGTTTGTTCGGATAATTCCTTAAATGAAATTCCTTCCAATTCCTGTTTCACGAATACATCCTTTTGTTCCTGTGGTAATTCATCCAAAGCTTCATTCAGGGTTTCCCAAAACAGGCTGCGCAAATATTCTGTCTCGGGATTTTCTGTGCTATCAAAAATTAAATCCGTCCAGTTGAATGAATCCCCATCATTGGCGGCTGCAAAAATTTCTTCAATAGCTTCCGGCTTGTGCTTACGTTTACGATCTGTTATTTTATTTCTTGCCACTGTAAATAACCATGCCGTCATTTGTTCAATGGGTTGAGTGTTGCCTGCAAATTGATAAAACACATCCTGCAGAACATCCTCAGCGTCGGCATCATTGCTTACCCGTTTTCGGATAAAACCCATTAACCTTTTGCTGTAGTCATTAATTACTTTGGCAATATTATTCTTCCGGTCATTTGCCATTACTTCGGGTATCGTAAGCGCCTCCTTCATTGATATAATAAGGGAGACGATTGAAGAAGGAGTATATTTTAAAATTAATTTTTTTCAATAATTCCCTACTATTTAACCGATTTTCAACCATAGCGTGCTGCAGTCAAATAATTCCAAATTCCATATCCCGAAATCAGTATTTTCAGGTCTCACAAACCAGAACTATGCGTCATATTCCCATCAAAATCCTGCTGATAACCAGCCTTTTTTTTCAAATTCAGCCTGGTAAAGCACAACAGTCAGGAGATAACCCTTTGTTATTACAGTCCAGTGAAGTCCACAATTTAATGATTCAACTGGAAGCCGACCGGGGTAGTCTCGGGCGATTCTATTTTGTTAGAAATTCTCCCGAGCGCCGCGAAAGATTTCGCAAGTTATATCGCGACTATTCGCAAAAGATCCAGGATCTGAATTTTGATAAGATGTCGCAAGATGGGAAAGTTGATTATATCCTTGTGAAAAGAAATCTGGATAACGAGCTAAGATTGTTGGACATTGAAGAATCTGAATATAACCAGATCAAAAAATTCATACCTTTTGCCGATACTATTTATGCTTTTGAAGCCAACAGAAGACGTGGACATTCCGTAGATGGATCGCAGGTGGCGAGTAAATTCAGACAACTGGAAAAAGAAGTCTCTGCCACTCAGGCGGCACTTTCAAAAAATCAACCTATTAGTTTGCCATTAGTAAGACGTGCCCAGGAATCAGTAAAAGGTTTGCGTGATGCGCTAAAAAGTACTTATGAATTTTACAATGGTTATGATCCCGAATTCACCTGGTGGGTTCCTTCAGAATATAAAATTCTGGACAGCCTTTTAAATAATTATTCCACTGCCATCAAAGAAAAATTAGCTGGTCCACAAAAAGATGATGGAAGCGGAATCGTGGGCACGCCGATTGGCCGCGAAGAACTAATCCGTCAGCTGCAATTTGAAATGATTCCATATACTCCCGAAGAGATCGTTGAAATCGCCAATAAAGAATTTGCCTGGTGCGATGCACAGATGCTGGTTGCCAGTAAGGAGATGGGCTTCGGAGACAAATGGAAAGACGCGCTGGAAAAAGTAAAAAATTCTTATGTACCCGAGGGAAAACAACCCGAAATGATTCTCGCACTTTACAATGAATCCGTTGATTTCATAAAGAAACACGATCTCGTAACTGTTCCACCACTGGCTGAAGAAACCTGGAGAATGAGTATGATGAGTCCCGAAAGACAACTTGTAAGTCCGTTTTTTCTGGGAGGAGAGGAGCTTTTGATTTCATATCCAACTAATGCAATGGATTTTGATGCGCGCATGATGAGCATGCGGGGAAATAATCCGCATTTTTCAAGAGCAACTGTTCATCATGAATTGATAGCCGGGCATCATTTGCAGGGATTCATGAATGATCGCTACAAAGCTTATCGCAATTTCTGGACACCATTTTGGACTGAAGGATGGTCCCTGTACTGGGAATTTATTCTCTGGGATCTCAATTTTCCCCAATCGCCTGAAGATAAAGTGGGCATGTTATTTTGGAGAATGCACCGTTGTGCAAGAATTATTTTTTCTCTCAATTATCACCTGGGAAAATGGACACCACAGCAATGCATCGATTTTTTAGTAGACAGAGTGGGTCACGAAAGAGCTAATGCAGAAGGAGAGGTGAGAAGATCATTTACGGGAGGTTACGGACCACTTTACCAGATTGCATATATGCTGGGTGGGCAACAATTCTATGCCCTTAAAAAAGAACTGGTCGATAGTGGGAAGATGAGCTATAAACAATTTCACGATGCTGTTCTCAGGGAAAATAATATGCCCGTGGAAATGGTGCGGGCCCTGCTGACGAACCAGGACTTAAAAAAGGATTTTACTACCAAATGGCGATTTTATAGTGGCCTTAAGTAATCATATCGCAAAGGGAAATTGATTATTTAAATATTAACCTTTCCACAAAAAAGCAATCTGGCCGAAGTGGCCTTAACTTTGAAGACCCAGTAACCAAATGCGCTAAAACATGAAGACTCTATTGCTATTCGTTGCAACATTTGTGTCAATCTGTATCCAGGCACAAGTCTCTCTCGAACAATTGGATACTAAAAGAGTTACACTACCCAACGGCTGGTCTTTGACGCCGGTCGGCATAAGTATTACCCTGGGAGATCTTCCCCTGAATATTGCCGTTAGTAAAAGCAAAAAATATATCGGTATAACTAATAATGGGCAGAGTACCCAAAGGATTCAACTGGTTGATGTAAAAAATAAAAAAATATTGAGTGATGTCGAGATTCCTAAGTCCTGGCTTGGACTTAAATTCAGTGCTGATGAGAAATCCTTATATGCTTCAGGTGGAAATGATAACTGGATTTTAAAATATTCAATTGTTGATGACGCCCTTAAATTGAGTGATACATTCAAACTTGGAAAAAAATGGCCGGTAAAAATTTGTCCTACGGGGTTGGATATAGATGACGAGAAGCATACAATGTTTGTTGTTACAAAAGAAGACAGTTCTCTTTATGTGGTTGATTTGAACAAGCACACTACGTTGAACAAAATTTCACTTGGATCAGAAGCATATACCTGCCTTCTTTCCAGGGATAAAAAGGAATTGTATATCTCACTATGGGGTTCTAAAGAAGTTTTGGTTTATAATGTCTCTAAAAAGTCAATTACTCAACGGATAAGTGTAGGCGATCATCCAAATGACCTGGCACTCTCAAAAAATAACAGGTATCTGTTTGTTGCGAATTCACTTGACAATAGTGTTTCAATTGTTGACCTCAAACAAAAAAAATCAATTGAAACGCTCAATGCGGCATTGTATCCTGACGCATTGCAGGGCTCAACCACTAACAGCGTTGCGCTTAGTGATGATGAAAGGACCTTGTTTATTGCCAATGCAGATAATAATTGCCTGGCTGTATTCGATGTAACTACTCCAGGGCATAGCAGATCCAAAGGATTTATTCCGGTAGGCTGGTATCCCACTTGCGTACGTACAATTGGTTCTGAGATTTATGTAACTAATGGCAAGGGATTTAGTTCGATGGCGAATCCAATGGGGCCAAACCCAACAGAAAAGAAACAGGCTACCAAATGGAAAGAAGGCGATATGAACAAGCCAATGGAAGTACAATATATTGGCGGATTATTCAAAGGCGAATTAAGCATTATTCAGAATCCTGCTGAGGACCAACTCAGCATTTATTCAGAAGCAGTATATAAAAACACACCTTATACAAAGAACAAAGAGAAATTAACGAGTGGTGAAACAGGAAATCCTATACCCATGCGTACAGGAGAAAAGTCGCCTATCAAACATGTTTTTTATGTGCTGAAAGAAAACAGAACCTTCGACCAGGTACTTGGCGATTTGCCAAAAGGAAATGGCGATACCTCTCTTTGTTTATTTCCCAGAAAAATTACTCCCAACCTGCATGCAATTGCAGAGCAGTTTGTACTGCTGGATAATTTTTATGTAGACGCAGAAGTTAGTGCAGACGGCCACAATTGGAGCATGGGGGCTTACGCAAATGATTTTGTTGAAAAAACATGGCCCACGAGTTATGGCAGCAGGGGTGGAAATTATGATTTTGGAGGAAACAGGAAAATTGCTTTCCCCAAAAACGGATTTATTTGGGATCTCTGCCTTAAAAATAACGTAACCGTAAGAAATTATGGTGAATTTTCTGATGATGGAAAACCACATCTTTCCTCACTCGCCAAAAATACCTGCACAAAATATCGGGGATGGGACCTGAGTTATAGAGATATCGACAGAGAGAAAGTTTGGGAACAGGATTTTGATTCATTGATCGCAATAAATAAAGTACCACAATTCAATTTGGTTTATCTACCGAATGATCATACCAGTGGAATGTCTAAAGGAGCATATGCTCCATTTGCAGCAGTGGGCGATAATGACCAGGCACTTGGAAGGTTGATTGATCACCTTTCAAAAAGTTCCATTTGGAAAGAGAGCGTGGTTTTTGTGTTAGAAGACGATGCGCAGGATGGCCCCGACCATGTAGATGCTCACCGTAGTATTGCATTTGTAGCCGGCGCCTATGTAAAAAGAAATGAATTAGATCACACCATGTATTCGACGACTTCTATGATTCGGACCATCGAATTAATTTTAGGACTCCCACCAATGAGCCAGTATGATGCTGCTGCAACTCCAATGTGGAGATGTTTCAATTCAACTCCTGATCTCACCGGTTATGATCATCTGCCACCAGGTGTAAATCTTGATGAAAGAAATATGGCCGTGAACGAACTCTCCGAAAAAAGCGCCGGCTTCGATCTCACCAAAGAAGACAAGGTTCCGGATTTGCTTTTCAACGAAGTATTATGGTATGCAATTAAAGGCCCTGGCGTAAAATTCCCCACACCCAAACGCGGAGCTTTTATTAAACATCATCAAGTAGAAGAAGACGACGATTAAGTTAAGAGTTCAGAGTTAAAGGTTCAGCGGGCAGTTTTTTGTTTTTGTCTAGGTACTCAGTACTAGGTACTCTCAAAAGCGTCTTTGCGGAACTCCGCGCCTTTGCGAGAGGTCTTTCGAGAATTTACAATTGAGAAGAAAGCTCATGTAAATCTTTTTCTTCTAATACGATCCTGATTGATTTTTCCCTTTCAGTGGTCCACTTAATCAGCCGGATTTTGCCGTCCGCTATTTCGATTCCGGTAATATCTCCATCATTAAAGCAACAGCAGCCCGTATTAAAATAAGATGGTTTCAGCTTTAAGAATTTTTCATATTTCCCTTCCTGATCCAGGATACTTCTTTTTATGATTTCTGGCTCAATTAGTTTCACCTGATCCTCATCGTTTGCCAGGCGTGCTTCACTTAACTTTTTGTACAGCCTTTCAACATGAGTAAGAGATTCAAATACGGGCTGATGAGTATGACCGGTAATAAGCACCAACCCCTGTTGCAGTGCACTCCATTCGTACATAATGGTGTTGTGTTCCGTTTTTAATACATCATTTGTAGCGGGGGTATTTGGATTGATTTGAAGGTATCCCTGGAGCGGGCCCCATACATAAGTAACAAACCACTTACTGAACCAGTTTCCATCGCTTTGTTTATCACCCTGGTGACCATGCGTTAGGTAGATCAATAATTCTCTGTCGCCAATTTGAATACGAAGGATTACACCCTCATAAATTTTAACTTTCTGGCCGTAAATTTTTTTCAATTGCCATTTGGCAAGAGGATCATTTGCCCAATATAAATCGTGATTTCCAAATACTTTCAGGAATGAATTTCGAACAAGAAATTTTTTCTCTGCTGCAAAATTGAGCACATTCTTCTTCATCACTGAATAGATCGTGTTTTCCCAGAGCTCTTCATTGTCTCCCAAACTTATGAATCTGTAAAAATGATCGTTGTAGAAATCTAATGCTGCCAAATAATTCTTTTCGCAGCTCATAAAATCATCGGCACCATTTTTTGCACCCTTATGTTGATCGGAAAATACAATCCATTTATCTTTTGAAATGTCCACTTCAACAATAGGACCGTATTTATCACCTTTCGTGTGAATTTCTTCAAGCAAGCCTGTAAGTGCGGTGTAAACTCTCGCCTGGTCTGGCCGCGAAGAAAATTTATTTGCCATCCAGGTTACGGGCCAAACCAACAAAAATTGGAAGATTTTGCGCATTCGTTTCAGTAAGTTAATAAAACCTTTGCGATCTTTGCTGCGTCTTTGCGATTCTCTGCGACTTAGCGTGAAATTCGCAGAATTCTATTTGACAACCATCAGTTCTTCCCATCTGGTAGTAAACCGTGCAGACCTGAGTTCCTGACGCATCTTCCAATTTTTGGCAACACCGGCTGCGCAAAACTTCAACATGTCATCTCTCATACTGAAATTTACATTGTCAATGGTTTCCATCAACAACCTGTTCAAATTTTCCTGATGTGGTACAAAAAGGTTTCCCTGGATAGAATCATCGGGTACCAGTCCACTTAAAGTAATTCCAGCTTTTAAATATCTTGACCCTTTACGAAATAATTTTTCTACAAGAGGTAACGCTTCCCGAATGAGTTCATGTGTATTTGATGTGGGTCGGGGTAAAGTACTGTATAAACCTTTGGTTTGGGGATTATAAGAATAATTGTTGTCGTAGTTATTTGTAACAACAAATACCTGGATGACACCAGCGGCGCAATATTGTCTGCGTAATTTTTCTGCTGCCCTGCTTGTATAAGTTGCAACCGCTTCCCTCAAATCTCTCAATTCTGTAACAGGCTTGCCAAACATCCTAGTAGTGGCAATCATTTTTTTTGATTCAAGAGGATCCTTCATTTCAATGCATGGTTCGGCCCTTAGTTCCCGCACTAACCTTTCGCCGGTTACACCTCCCATATGAGTCGCTGCCCAGGCCGGACTCATATTTCTTAATTGCAGTGCGTTGTAAATGCCCCACCAGTCTCTTAACTTATCCGCATAACGCCGGCCTACTCCCCAAACTTCGCCTATAGGAGTACGTTGCAGCGCATCAACTACTTTTTCTTCTTTATCCAAAACCATTACGCATTCGGTTGCGTTTTTATCCTTCTTCGAAAGGCGGTTTGCAACTTTCGACAAAACCTTAGATGGCGCAACTCCAACGGAAACTTTAATTCCCGTCCACTGTTCAACAGTATTACGAATTTCCATTGCCAGATTTTCCAGCTCGTTTACCGGAACTTGTGAAAGGTCCAGGAATGCTTCATCCACAGAATAGACTTCTACCTTATCTCCTCCAACAATCATCCGCAAAGTATCCATGACCCTCTTGCTCATGTCGCCGTATAAATGATAGTTTGAAGAGAATACCGCGACATTATTTTGCTCTAACAGTCCACGCGCCTGGTAATAAGGACCAGCCATTTGGATTCCCAGTGATTTTGCTTCATCAGTTCTGGAAATGATACAGCCGTCGTTATTGCTCAATACAACAACAGGTTTATTCAGCAAGTCGGGACGAAATACCCGCTCACAGGAACAATAAAAACTATTGCAGTCAACTATTGCTTTCATCTAACCATTTTATCTCACAAATAATTCGTCATATTAAACGGAATGAATGCTGTAAGTAACCACGCCCCAAATCGAAAATTCCGCATAAGGATCTACATCAATGGCAGCCAGTTTAGGAGTCTCGGGAACCAGTTTGATTTTGTTAAAGGTCTTTTCTAATCTCCTGATGAGCATCTCGCCATTTAAAATGGCGATCACTATTTTTCCACTAACTGCTTTTACAGAACGGTCGATGATTACAACGTCTCCATCATGTATTCCGGCGCCACTCATACTATCGCCGTGAACCCGCATAAAAAAAGTAGCAGGCTTGTTCCGGATCAATTGTTCATTCAAATCGATCCCTCTTTCCATATAATCATCCGCAGCGGCTCCAAATCCCGTGGCATTTGCCGTTGGCACCTCCCATTGATTGAAATTCCGGGTACCACTGTACCCGGAGACCAAAAATTTTTCGACATCCATATAATGAAATTTTGATAATACTAAAAACTTTAGTAAATTTATACTAAATTTATTGACCGCAAAAATTATTTTATGCTCATACAGAAAGGGAATGGAACGGAAATTTTGGATGAGAAAAAGGAAACAGATAAGTCAGATAGAAAACATTGGGGAAATTATTCCGGTCTTAATGAATACAAAATTGTTGCCTTCCCAAATATGAAAATATCTGGCAAAATAACTTCTCTGCAAAAAGGTATTATGGGCGCCAATAATTTCGAAAAAAAGAATATGCCCTCACCCGGTATTTGTGTAATGAAATTTTTTGCGTTAGATATAATTGAAGAAGTGCTGATAAAATGGGTGCAAAGAATTTGTAGTCTTCATGAAGAATTTTCAGTAACCCTGAACAATATCGGGGCTTCTCCTTCTGGAGTAATATATCTGCGGGTATTGAACCCGACACCTTTTCAGCAAATCAGTTCCAAAATGAATGCTGTTGAAGAACTAATTATTTCTAGTGGAGGAAGGTTGACGATGAAAGTAAAAAATCCAAAAATTATTATCTCCGAAGATTTACCTGAAGATGATTTTTTTAACACCATGCTGGAACTCTCAAGGAAAAGTTTTCATGAAAGTTTCAGATTACAGGAATTATGGCTAATGAAGAAATCTGCTTCTGAAACTGAAGATCATTTGATCAATATTTTTCGATTGTTGCCGAATGCATTGTGAAAATTTAAATCGATTACTATGAAATCTCAAAATCAAACAATACCTGGATACAAAATCAATGAGTACCTGCTGGTTCTTACACCGGGTCAGGACCTCGAGCATAAAATTTCTGCTATTAAAAAAGAATTTTCCGAAACCTACAAATCCAATTTTGCGATTGGAGGCAGACCACAGATAACCCTGGCAAGATTTACCCAGCTGGAAATGATGGAAGAAAGAATTTTGTTGCGATTGCAGGCAATTGCAATGGGATCTTACCCAATAAAAATGGAGCTAAGGGATTATGGTAGTTTTCCATCTCATACAATATATATAAACGTCACTACTAAATTGCCCGTTCGAAATTTGGTAAAGAAAGTGAAAGAAGTACAGCGACTCATGAAGTTGGATAATGACCACAAACCTCATTTTATTGATGAGCCCTATATTGTCATAGCCAGAAAATTATTACCCTGGCAATATGAAAAAGGTTGGCTTGAATTCAGCAACAGACATTTTACCGGTAGATTTATTTCAGATGGTATGCTCCTGTTAAAGAGAAAAATGGGAGAACTGGCATACCAGGTTGTCCAAAGATTAGAATTTAAGAATCTTCCTGTCAATACAAAACAGGGAGAAATTTTATTTTAAAACCTTGCTGCGAATTCAAATTTGAATATTGTCCCACGAAAAAGTTTTTTTCTTTTTCATTTCATCAGATTACTAATCCCCTCGGAAAAAATTTATTTATTTAAATCGAATCAGCTCAGCTGAATCAAATTTCAATTTTCAAAAAGGAGAATATGATGGAACAAAATAGGGATGTGCCCGGGGAAAATGACACATATCTGCACGGAAGGGGCGCACAGATCAATACAAAAAATAAATTCTTTAAACATGAAAAGGTAAAGGAACATGTTGAGGGAATTGATGATTGGACCGAAAGCAACGAAGCTACTCAGTACATAGAACAGGAAGCAAAATCAATCGTAAATAAGGTTGATAGTCCTGATGTTGGTATGTGGTACAGCATGAATCCATACCAGGGATGTGAGCACGGTTGCATTTATTGTTATGCGAGAAACGCTCATGAGTATTGGGGTTATAGTGCAGGTCTGGATTTTGAAAGAAAAATTGTAGTCAAGAAAAATGCTGCACAATTGCTTCGCAAATTTCTTATGAATCCTAAGTGGGACTGTGCCCCTATTTCAATTAGTGGAAACACAGATTGCTATCAGCCTGCGGAACAAAAATTCAAACTAACGCGTAGCCTGCTAGAAGTTTGCAATGAGTTTAATCAACCTGTTGGTATGATAACAAAAAATGCAGGGATGATGAGAGATAAAGACATCCTAAAAAAAATGGCTTCGAAGCAACTGGTCTCAATACTTGTTTCAATAACTTCTTTCGATGAAGATTTGCGAAGAGTGATGGAACCGCGTACAACAACTGCCAAACAAAGGCTAAGGCTGATCAAAGAACTTAGCGATGTGGGTGTGCGGATGGGAGTAATGATGGGTCCCATGATTCCCGGACTCAATGAACACGAAATGCAAAGGATTATGAAAGCAGCCAAAGAAAACGGAGCCACCTTTACGGCTTACACTTTTATCCGTCTTAATGGTGCTGTAAAACTATTATTTCACGATTGGCTCTATAAAAATTTTCCAGATCGCGCCGATAAAGTTTGGCATCTCATTGAACAAAGCCATGATGGTAAAGTCAATGACAGTCGTTGGGGCGTGCGGATGCGCGGTGAAGGCAATATTGCAGAACTTGTCGCCCAACAATACAGGAAGTATGGAAAACTCTATGGGATGAATGAAGAAGAGTGGGAACTCGACACTACTAAATTTTGCCGGCCCGGGCAACAACTTGGATTGTTCAATTAATACGTTTATAGGTTGGTGTTATACTCAGCTCGTAAAAAAAACATCATGGTGCTGTAGCGCCATGATGTTTTTTTATTTGTCCGAATGATTGATTTAGAAATTCAATGCAAATCTCACGAATAACCTTGTCCCGTTTCCTCCCATTTGTACTGCATCCCAGGGACCACCAGTTTCATTATTGAAGGCCCATCCTTTTGCACCCGGGGCAACACCAAAATCAGGATGAACATTAAATAAGTTGTCGACACCACCATAGAGAGTAGCATGCCTGTTAAAACTGTAGGAAGCATAAATATCAGTCACAAGTTTTCCGCCATAATTATAGCGATCGGGAACGTACACATTGGGATCAGCATCTGTTGGAACCATTGGATTAATACCAAGACCATCTTCGCCATAGCCCAGTAATTCAACTTTACCGAAATAAGTGAGACGGGTTCCAAAAGTCCAACTCTTTAAAGAGTAATCAAGGCTAAACGCAGCTTTTGCATTGGGAGCAGATGCAAGAATAAATTTCTGTTCCCTGTCACTCAGGAATGTTTTCTGATGATCTTCTGTATCGTTCAATTTTGGAGGAACATTTATTTTATCGATTGTCATGTGCTGCAAATTGCCTGTAAGCAAGGCCCTCAACCTGTGGCTATTGTCGAATTTTTTATTGTATTCTATTACAACGTCTACTCCGGTATTGGTTGTGTTCACTGCGTTTGCGAAGAATTGTGCAAGACTAACATTCAAACTGTCAAGCGCTGAAATCAATGCTGGATCCAATGTATTGTCGTCAGCACTGAATTGTCCGGATAACACTACCCTGTCCTTAACTTTTACAAGGTATCCATCAACAGTGATTGTCCATTCACTGGTGGGTTTCCAGGCAAATCCCAAACTTGCGTTAACAGATTTTTCCTGTTTGAGATCAGGAATTCCTGCTGCCTTTGTAATAGGACTATAATTTGGAGCGATTTTAACTTCGGCTATATTTCCACCCTGGACAGTTGTAAATGTGGAGCTAAAATTGATTTGCTGAAGTGAAGGGGCGCGGAATCCGGTGCTTACCGAACCTCTGAGATTAAAATTATTTGAAACCTTATATCTCATTGCGAGTTTATAATTGCTGGTAAATCCGAAATCGCTATAGTTTTCGAATCTTATCGCACCACCGAGTAAGAATCGTTTGGTTACATCAATTTCTGCATCAATGTATGCGGCGGTAGCGGAACGGTTGGCATTTACCACATCACCAGGCTGGTATCCGGGAAAACCCTGGGAGCCGCCTGCCACTGTTAATGTATCACCACTTGCATTTACAACTGTTTTTGTAGGGTTGTAATTTTTGTAAGATGCTTCCTGGCCTGCATACATTTTGTATTGTTCATAGCGATATTCTGCACCGAATGCAAGGTTAAATCCTTCTGCAATCGTTGGAATCTCTTTACTGAAATTCAGGTTGACTGTATTCTGCAAAAAATTGAATCCTCCATCATTGAAATGAATGGGAACTGCAGATCCCAACGAAGCATTAAAAGTTTTGTCGCCATAAAAATGAAAATCATTTCTGCCAATAGTATTACTCAGGTCCCAGTTCCAGCCACCTTTTGTTACACCTCTGACACCTCCAGCCAATGATGCATCGCTTATATGAGTTTGGATGTGTGGATTGAAAAATCGCTCACCATCTTTTGCTGTGAGGATAATTCCCGGCACTTCTATAAGATCGCCATTATCTTTTGTTGGAAAACGATCAGGTCTTGCTGAAAAGTTCCTGGTAAATGCATAAGCATCAGATCCTTTGTAATTGTATCCCCCGAATGCATAAATAGTAGTTCTGGAATTTGCAATCGGGAATTCTGAATTGAGGAAAAATCCACCACTTGTGAGCGAACCATCACCATTCGCTCTCCGAACTGTGTTGGTGATCATGTAATCAGAACTCTTTTGATTGGTGTCAAGAGCCTGCCTGAAAGTTTTTCCCTGTGCAAGGAAGTCGAGTGTAAGATTAATGAATCCTCCATTTTTTCCAACCGAAAATCCATAATTGGAATTAAAATTAAATGCGGTTCCATCAAACTTGCCTGAATAAATATACTGGTCGTAATCTTTTTTAGTTGCCGGATTGAACTTGCCATCCACATAACTGGATAGACCCATATTTAAATTAAATGAGTTGACAGTTTTCTTGAGGACAATATTAATAACACCGGCTATTGCATCTGAACCATACTGGGCAGATGCGCCGTCGCGCAAAATTTCAACCCGGTCGATCGCATCCAGCGGAATTGCGCTGAGATCCGTACCTGAATTACCCCGTCCACGAGTCCCGAAAACTGCAACAAATGCTGTCTGGTGTCGCCTTTTACCATTGATGAGCACCAGGGTTTGATCGGGCCCCAGTCCGCGCAATGTTGCAAGATCAATATGATCAGCACCATCAGAACCACTTTGTTTATTGTAGTTTAAAGATGGTGCAGCATAGTTCATGATTGAAGTGAGTTCCATTCTTCCTGTGGGCATTGCAGCCTGCTGCACATTCACCACATCTACAGGTACCGGAGTTTCAATCTTGACCCTACCAGGGCGACGAGTACCAACAAGTACTATTTGTCCCAACTCAGTTAAGGATGCCTGAAGTTTAATATTGATTTCTGTTTTACCGCCAACGGGCACAGATTGCGAAGCATAGCCAATCATTGAAATTTCAAGTTCGTCACCAGCACCGGCTTCAACTTTGTAAAATCCACCATTGTTGGAAGTAGTTCCAGCTTTCGTAGATTTTACCCTCACAGAGACTCCGGCAAGCGGGGTTCCTGATGTACCATCAGTGATGGTTCCACTAACAGTTTGTTTTTGCGCAAATGATGAAGAAATAAAATACAGGGATAGTAGAAAAAGCAGCAGTTTCTTGGGTCGCATAATGTAAGTTTGATACTAAATTTAAACATAAATTAATGAATTGCCAGAGAAGGCACAATTTTTATATAGAGGTGGAATAGAAGTATAATTAACAAACAGATTTAATGGTCCTTCCATGATGAAATTTGATTTCTATTTTTTTATAAATTGTTGCTCCAACCAATCAGCATGTTTGCAATAGAGGAACTTAGAGAGAACGGATTCGATAAGATAGTTATGACCGATGGAAAAGGCGAATGCAGGGTGGAAGTGGTACCTGAATGTGGTGCCATGCTTCATGGCTATTCGGTTCTTTCGAAAAATGAATGGCTTAATATTATCGACAGCTATCTCACCAAAGATGATTTTGATAAAAACGCTGAGGCCCTTGGTTTCAAAGGACTAAAACTTTCACCCTTTGCTTGCAGAATTAAAAATGCTGCATACCATTTTTTAGGGAGGGAGTATCACTTTCAAAAGATATTTCAGGATGGGTCCGCTATTCACGGACTATTGTATCGCGGTGCGTTTAAGGTTACCAGTAAGTACCACACAGAAAATGAGTCAGGAGTAAAAATGATTCAGAAATATTCAGGCGATGATCGCGGTTACCCCTTTCCGTATAATTGCATCGTTGAATATAAATTGGAGAAAGGGAATTCCCTCAAAATCTCAACTACTGTGCAAAATTGCACAAACATTACCATCCCGATAGCAGACGGATGGCATCCTTATT
The DNA here is from genome assembly GCA_003175935.1 of Bacteroidota bacterium. GTDB lineage: Bacteria > Bacteroidota > Bacteroidia > Chitinophagales > Chitinophagaceae > PSRI01. Next base: position 4,274 of record PSRI01000080.1, on the reverse strand, counting down.
TTAGATTTAATAGAAAAATTGATAATCTCTTTCTTTCCTTTGATTCTTCAGAAATGCTGGAATTTGTGGACCTGATACCTACAGGTAAACTTATACCTACAGAGAAATTTACAAAGCCAAGGTTGATAGGCAATTCCGTATTTGACAATTGTTTTTATTTAGATTTCGCAAACGGCTTGCCCATGATATCTTTGGCAGATACAAATTCAGGCTTTCAATTAAATATTATTCCGGATCATCGATATCGCTACCTCCAGGTTTATACCCCACCTCATAGAAATAGCATCGCCCTCGAAAATATCAGCGGGGCACCTGATTGTTTTAATAATAAAATGGGTCTGGAAATGCTGGAACCGGGTCAAGAACTTACCTTTAGCACTCAGTATAAAATCAGTTCCCTGAATAATTGACCGGTATGAATGACCACCTTGCGAAAAAAGTGAAGAAAATATTTCTGGAGAAATTTCATAAAGAACCTTTGATCGTTTTTTCACCTGGCAGAATTAACATGATTGGGGAACATGTTGATTACAACGACGGATATGTGATGCCCGCAGCTGTTGACAAAGGAATTTATTTTGCTCTCGCCGAAAATAATACTGATACATCTACTTTTTATGCAGCAGACCTTAATGAAGAATTTTCCATACCACTCAACGCTATTGCTAAGGATCGGGGATGGAAAAATTATGTTTTGGGCATCATTGATCAGTTATTAAAGAAAAAATATTTACTCAGGGGTTTTGATTGCGTATTTAGCGGTGATGTTCCCGTAGGTGCGGGAATGTCTTCTTCTGCAGCTGTTGAATGTGGATTGGGACATGGTTTGGATTTATTGTTCCACCTAAAAATCGACAGGGTATTCATGGCAAAACTCGGACAAAAGGCTGAGCATGAATTTCCAGGAGTGAATTGCGGAATTATGGACCAGTTTGCAAATATGATGGGCAAAAAAGATCATGTTTTTTTGCTGGATTGCAGGACCCTTGAATATAGCTACCTTAAATTACCTCTCGGTGATTATTCAATTCTGCTAATAAATTCAAAGGTTCATCATTCACTCGCCAGCTCTGAATACAATGTACGCAGACAACAATGCGAAGAAGGAATTCATTATCTCAAAAAAAACCTTCCCAATATTCTTTCGTTGCGCGATGTGAATGAAAATGATTTGAAAAAATACGGTGAAGGAATGAATGGGGAAGTTTATGAAAGATGCCTTTTCGTGGTTCAGGAAATTAAAAGAACTGTAGATGCTGCAACCTGTTTGGAACAAAATAATCTCAACCGGTTTGGAAAATTAATGTATGCCTCTCACGAAGGCCTTGCAGGATTATATAAAGTTAGCTGCGAGGAAATAGACTTCCTGGTTGACCTTGCCAAATTGAATCCAAATATTACTGGTTCAAGAATAATGGGCGGCGGATTTGGAGGATGCACGATCAATATCATTCATCGCGATCAGGCTGATGCATTTGCCAATTCCGCTATCGAAGCATATAAAAGAAAATTCAGGATTGAAGCCGAAGCTTATAAAATCCGCCTTGAAAATGGAACCAGCCAGGTGAATGCCTGAATTTACACTCTCACGTAAATTTTCTTTTTGTCCAACCAGTATCCCACCAGCCAGCATATCAGCATATAGCTTAGTGCAAATGCGAGTGAACCAAATGCTCCCGGTAAAATCTTCTGATAGAAATTTGAATTTACCCAGCGGAAGAAATTTGTTTTTGGATCTGTTTTTACTAAGAATAGTATGATTACCAGCAACTCTGAAAGTAAATAGATGAACAGAGGATTTTTGCCAAATACTTCAAAGAAATAGGTCCATTTGTTCCAGGTTCTTATCTCAATTACATAAATCAACAGTCCAAGAATTACACAGTCTAAACCAACCGTATAGCAAACAAAGGAACTTGTCCAAAGCTTTTTATTGATAGGAAATAAAAGATCCCAGAAATAAGCCACACAAATAAAACAGAAACCAGCAATCATGAGTTTGGAAACTGTTTCATAAGTCTTACCTTTTTGGATGATAAAAAGTCCGGCATAATATCCCACTATAACATTCACAATAGCCGGAATGGTACTTAATAATCCTTCTGGATCAAATGGAATTCCTTCTCCATGATACAGGTGATGATCTCCAATAATAGATTTGTCTATTAATTCACCAAGGTTGCCAGTCATCGTATAGTCACCACCGATATAAAGCAAAATCCAGTATCCCAAAAGGAAAATGGTGCTTAGAACAATAACAGTTCTTTTCGAAAGAAAATGAATCATCAGTGAAGCGAAGCAATAACAAAGAGCTATTCTCTGTAATACACCAAGTATACGGGTATCACCCATTGGAAATGCTTCGTAGCCTCCGCCTCTTGAAGCGGGAATTTCTCTAAAAAAAGGAAACCAGTACATCAGGTACCCAAGCAGGAATATGATAAAGGTTCTTTTAAAAATTTTACCCAATACTTTGCCTGTTCCCATGGCCTTGTATTTGGGCATAGCAAAACTCATTGCATTACCTACAGCAAAAAGAAAAGTTGGAAACACAAGGTCCGTAGGAGTAAAGCCATGCCATTTCGCATGCTCCAAAGGAGAAAATGGAAGGGCGCCGCTGCCGGGTGTATTTACAATGATCATGAAACAAACCGTCATGCCGCGCAATACGTCGAGTGCAAGAAATCGTTGGGAGTTAGTTTTATTCATATTGAGTAGGGTAATTATACTTTGATGTAAATTTTCTTTTTATCCAGCAATCTTGCCAATAACCAGAAAATAATTATGTGGAAGATAGCATAAAATAAAGATCCATTCATTGCCCCAAATGCAGGCAGGAAAATATGGTCGTACATCCATCCGGCCAGGTTATTATAAACTACTTTTCCTTCGCTATTGACATCCTTTATTCTGAACAGTAGATAAGTTTTTACCACAACAGCGCTCAGGGCAAATATGAATAGCGGGTTCTTGCCGAAAACATCGAAAAATTTGCTCCACCATCCGCGCCTGTTCCAGAATTCTATTATGTGAATCAATACAGCAAGTATGATAATTGCTAACCCGGTAGTATAAACGACATAAGAGCTGGTCCATATTTTTTTATTGATTGGGAATATCATATCCCAGCAATAACCTGTGAAAACAAGCACAGAACCCGCAAGGAAGAGATTTGAAACCATCTCATAACTCTTTCCTTTTTTGATTATATAATTGCCCACCATATAGCCGAAAATAACCTGGACAATTGCAGGTAGGGTACTCATTATACCTTCGGGATCAAACGCTACTCCTTCTCCATGATACATATGGTTTTCTCCAAGAATAGCTTTGTCGATCCTGGTTCCAAACCATCCATTCAAACTAAATGGATCATTAAGTTCGCCAAAAGCAATGCATAGAGCCCAATAAATGAGAAGCAAAATAAGTCCGGCCAGGAATGCGCCCCTTTCCCTGAAATAATAAATAATGACAGACGCGAAGAAATAACAAAGGGCAATTCTTTGAAGAACCCCCAGTATTCTCACATGGGACCAGGTTTTAAAAACAAGCTGCCCGCCGGGATCATAATAAACAAACGGTAGCCAGTTCAAAAACAATCCTATCAAAAAAATCGAAGCAGATCTTTTCAATACTTTTTTCCAAAACTTTCCGGAACCTTCCTCCTGGACGCGGGGCATCACAAAAGCAAGTGCATTACCTACTGCGAAAAGGAAAAAAGGGAACACAAGATCGGTGGGAGTACAACCATGCCATGGTGCGTGTTCCAGTGGAGCGTAGATATGATTCCAACTACCAGGGTTGTTTACAAGAATCATAAGCGCCACTGTTGCTCCCCGAAATACATCCAGGGAATAAAAGCGTTGTTTCAAGTATTTTGGTTTTGTGGTATCTAAAGATAAGGAATGGACATTTCTGGGAAAAAAGTCCACAGGCGCCGCTACCTGCCAAAAGCTTGCAAACTGAATTGTTGATTGATTTTGAAGCACTAATTGTCAGCCGGCAGTCAGGATTTTGCACTTTTGCAAATCCTTATGATTCTGCAATAAAGATTTGACTGAAATTTGCATTTATAAGAAGGAAACAATTTTGATTTAGAGAGGGCGTTATTAGGTGAGATGACAACAAAAAAGTTCTTTTAGAAATTCATTAACATAGACGGCGCAAACCTTGGCCTTTGTTTTGCGTCTTATATATAAGAGACTACAAAAACAGTCAATTTTCTCATAAGCAGTTAGTTTTGGTTGCGGCCCCTATTTCCATAGGGGCCAATT
>PSRI01000100.1 GCA_003175935.1 Bacteroidota bacterium | reverse complement strand
GGACTGCTTATAGGCAACACGAATGGTGGTTCCTGTGGACACCACGGCGACAAAACGATGCCGCGCGACCGCCGCGCGACTGTCCTCAGGAGTGCATGCAGCATGCAGAATGCTAAATGTCAACACGAATAGTGGTTCCTGAAGACAGAAACCACGGCAGGAAAACGACGCCGGATTTATTTATCGGGACTGAAGAATTCATATACTTCAACATCAAGTGCCTCCGCGATTTTGAGAATCGTGAGAAGTTCAATATTTTTTTTCCCGTTTTCAATTTTGCTGATATCGGTTCTGTTAACTCCACTATCAACTTCTATTTGCAGTTGGGTCAATTTTTTTGCCTCACGAATTTTGCGAATTCGCTTTCCCAGATTTTTTAATGCCGCCTGATATGTTTTGTCCCGCATTTGACAGGACAAAGTGGTATAAAACCAACATTAAAAAAGTGGTTTATAAACCACATTGTAATTTTTTTTTGCTAATTTTATTCCGACTTATTTCTCCCTCCATCAAATCGGTTTTGCTTCAGGTTTGCGAATTCAAAATCACTTGCACCCGGAATCTTCATAAAAATTCAGGATGGAAACCAAACTTATTTACCAGGATGAGGCTGGCTTATTTCAGGCATTTAGATCAGGGGAGGAGCAGGCCCTGACGTCAATCTTCCATCAATTGTACCCATCACTCTGCTATTTTGGATTCACTATTACCGGCAATCAGTTAGTAGCAGAAGAAATTGCAGAAGATGCATTTGTCAAGATTTGGCAACGAAGAAATATCTTCGAAAAACTCAGGCAGCTAAAATCCTACCTCTACAGCACCGTGCATAATGATGCTTTAAACTGGATAAAGAAAAATAAGAACAGACTGGAAAAAGATCAAAACTATTCGAGACAATTACAATTCAGTGAGGCGAATAAACTTGAATTGATAATTGAAAGCGAAACTTTTCGACAAATATTTACTGCACTTGACAAATTACCACCGCAATGCAGAAAAGTAATTACAATGATATTTCTTGAAGGGAAAAAGGTTCGTCAGGTTGCAGAGGAATTGAAAGTTTCCCAGGGAACAGTAAAAACTCATAAAGCACGAGGAATACTGCTCCTTAAGAAGCAAATACCCACGCTGCTGATGCTTTATTCGTTGCTCATCTAATTTTTTAGTCAGATTGATTGAAGAAAAAACCCATTCCTATTAAGTGGAATACCTTAAAAATTTTTTCTGAATTCTTTTATTCCTTTTTTGAAACTGGATTGTCCTAGTTGCTAAAGGAACTTTCCTGAAAATATTTTCTAATTTAAGGAGATGAATGAGGAGGAGATTTTAAAAGCTGAGCCCAAAGACGAGCAGGCATTTCGGGTGGCCTCATTAATTGCAGGCTATCTCCGGGATGAATTATCTCCTGACGAAAATAGTGAACTGGATGATTGGGTTACTGCGAATATCGACAATCAAAAAATATTTGAAAAGCTTACGGACCCTGCGCAATTGAAAAAAATGCTGGCATGGAAAGAAAAGTTGGACATGGCTGAGGCATTAAAGCGTACCCGCGAGAAAATTGAATCGGCTCGGGCATCGAAATCTACTGACTGGAGCCAACCCTGGAAATTCGCGGCTGCTGCTATTCTATTATTGACCATTTCTATCGTCCTTGTTTCGAAGTTTGTATTAACACATGCAGACGAAGAGGCAAGCACCCCGGTTACTCCTGGTGATATTCCTGCGGGATCAAATCATGCTACCCTGATATTGGGAAATGGTTCTCAAATAAACCTGGACAGTAATTCTAAAGGAATCTTAAAAGGCGCAACAGTAGCAGAAATTGATAATGGAATTGCCGGTGAACTTCAATATCGTATAGCCAAAAACGATAGTTCCAGTGTAACTCCGGAGAATACATTAATCATTCCGGCAGGCGGACAATTTAAAATTCGCCTTTCTGATGGAACAACAGTTTGGCTGAATTCTAAATCCAGCCTGCGCTACCCTGAAAAATTTGTAGGGCCTAAACGGGCCGTTATTCTGGAAGGCGAAGCCTATTTTGAAGTGGAAAAGGATCCTGCTCATCCATTCATAGTGTCAACTGGCGCCGCAGCCATAGAAGTTTTGGGTACGCATTTTAATGTAAATGCTTATAGTGATAATCTTAAGACAACAATTTCGCTTGCAGAAGGAAAATTAAGAGTGAATCAGTCAGTCACCCTGGAACCAGGACAGGAAGCAGTAGTTGACAGTAGCGGAACCATTAGTAAAGACAATGCAAATTTGGAATCTGCCCTTGCCTGGAAGAATGGGTTATTTGATTTCAAAAATTCTTCGCTTAAAGAGATCATGCCACAAATCTCGAGATGGTATGATGCCACGATACAATTCGACGCTCAAATTCCGGAGCATTTTAACGCAACCATCCAACGTTCTGTGCCCGTTTCTAAACTATTGCATATCCTCGAAGAAACAGGCGCGGTACATTTTAATATTAAAGACAAAACAATAATCGTATCGAAATAAATTGAAAAACCAAATCACTCGGGGAAAAACAAAACCGGAAAGTGCTCGAACACTTCCCGGCCGTAAGAATGAGTTAATCCCCGGATGAATTCTTTGCGAGATCACATTCATTGATTAACCCACACAAAACAAAACTATGCTTTTGACCTTATTCGGCAAAAAGCCTGGATCCGGATTGCTCATTTCTATAAATACCGGACAAAAAATGAGACTGCTTAATACCTTGCTGCTCGGCCTATGCTTACTGCTACCTGAAAGAAATTTTTCACAGGCAATTACAATTTCCATTCAGAATGGTTCCCTGGAGTCTGTGTTCAAACAAATTCAGGATCAGACTTACTACAAATTCGTTTACACTACTGAACAATTAAAAAAAACTCAAAAAATTACCCTCGATCTTAAAAATCAGCCCCTGGATTTTGTATTACGAGAATGTTTGAAGAATCAGCACCTCGAATATAAAATTGAGGACCAGTTTATTATTATTAGGAGTACTAAGACCAAAACTGCTTCATCAGGTTCACTTGAGGTTTCCGGGAAAATTGTAAACGAGAAAAACGAACCCCTTCCTGGTATAACGGTAAGGGTTAAGGGAAGTTCAAATGCAACTGCCAGTGATGCTGATGGACAATTCATCATTTCAAATTTAGATTCAAATGCAGTTCTTGTATTCACAGGTGTAAATACGGAGATCCAGGAAATTCATATTCATGGAAGGACAAATCTCTTAATTGTATTGAAAGCCCGGGTGGTAAGTCTTACGGATGTATCTGTCACCGTTAGTAGTGGTTACCAGGAAATCCCCAAAGAGAGGGTGACGGGTTCCTTTGGATATGTTGACAATAAGCTTTTAAATCGATCTGTGAGTACAAATGTTTTGGACAGAATAGAAAATCTTGTTCCGGGAGTTGTATTTAATAAAGGTGATGCAGCTAATACAGATCCTATATTGATTCGAGGCCGGTCTACCATTTATGCTGATGCAGCTCCCTTAATAGTTCTGGATAATTTTCCATACGACGGGAATATCAATAATCTCAATCCGAATGATATTGAGAGTATTACCATTTTAAAAGATGCTGCAGCAGCGTCAATTTGGGGTGCACGCGCAGGAAATGGAGTTATTGTAATAACAACCAAAAAAGGCAAAAGCTCAAAACCACAGGTTCAGTTCAATACTAATTTTACATTTCAAAATGCCCCGGATCTTTTCAACATTAAAACGATTACATCTCCTGATTACATAGAACTGGAAAAATATCTTTTCGATCAGGGTTATTATTTTGTTGATGAGCTATATAACCAAATAAATTTTGGCCATCCACCTTTTACTCCCGTAGTTGATTTGCTGATCAAAAAAAGGGACGGACTGATTCCAGCTTCGGAAGCAGATGCACGAATTGAAAGTTTCAAAAAATTCGACACAAGAAACGACATCGAAAAAAATTTATACAGAAATAGTCTCAACCAACAATATGCAATCAATGTAAGTGGTAACACAGCCGGTTTAAATTATTATTTGTCGATAGGATGGGATCGCAACCTTCCTGTACTTACGGGTACGCAAACTGACAGGGTCACGATGCGATCCAGGGATATTTTCAAGATTTCAGATAAGGTTTCCATAGAAGCCGGACTGACCTACGTCCAGACGCTTGCAAAAACCGGGAATAACCCCGGCTATTCATTAAACAGCGGAGCGTCAAAAGGAATATATCCATATGCCCAACTTAAAAATCCAGACGGAGGTACTTCTACACTGGTAAAAAATTATAGTAATACTTTCATTGATACCGCTGGTGGAGGAAAATATCTTGACTGGACCTATAATCCCATTGACGATATCGGTTATGAAACAAACAGCAGCAGATCAGGCGATTTGATGTTGAATACGGCGCTGAATTACCAGGTATTTAAACCCCTTCTATTGGAAATCAGGTATCAATTCGAAAATCAGAAGGGGAGCAACACAGTTTTGCACGGGCAGGAATCTTTCTTCACTCGCGACTTAATCAACAAATTTACCCAAATCGACCCGGTTTCAGGGAATGTAAGCTATCCCATACCGTTAGGCGATATTCTGGATAATTCCAACTCTGAAATAATTTCCAATCGAGGGAGGGCCCAACTCAATTTCAATAAAAGTTGGAATGATAAACATCAAATCTCTGCAATCGCGGGCTGGGAAATTTCATCAGTGATTTCAAATGGGAACTTACACCGCACTTATGGATATCAATCCGAAATCAACGTTATCAATTCTCAAATCGATTATTTGAATTTTTATCCGGTAAATGATAATATTTATTTTCCTCAGCAGATTTCGAATCCACAAAACATAACCAAAAAGACGGATCATTTTATTTCTTATTACACCAATGCTGCCTATACCTTTTTAAATCGATATATATTTTCTGCCAGTGCCAGGCAGGATGAAGCAAATCTGTTTGGAGTAAAAGCAAATCAGAAGGGCACTCCATTGTGGTCGTTTGGAGCTGCCTGGCAAATCAACAGGGAACCATTCTATAATCTGAATTGGCTGCCCATTCTCAAATTGAGAACTACCTATGGATACAGTGGCAATATTTCCAGGTTAGCTTCAGCCTACACAACTGCAACCTATTTGCCTGCCCTAACGATTCCTGCAACTGAGGCATTAATTCTGAGTCCGCCTAACGAAAATCTAAGATGGGAGCGCGTTGGCATTTTCAACATAGGATTAGATTTTGAATTGAATAACCATGTTGTTTCAGGGACCATTGAATATTATAAAAAGCAGGGAAAGGATTTAATAGGTCAGGCCCCTGCAGATCCTACGCTCGGACTATCTAATAGTTCGGGTCAAAGTTTTTATTATGCGAATGTAGCCTCAATGAATGGGGGTGGATTTGATCTTGAAATCAGGTCCCGCAATTTGAACGGTAATTTTAAATGGTTCACCAATTTCCTCCTTGCGACAACCCAATCAAAGGTTACGAAATATTTGCTGCCCGCCAGCTCATTCGGCAGTACTTATTTAACTCCCACCGGCTCTTATTATATTAATCCGGTTGTTGGTCGACCAGTCTATTCTATGTATAGTTATCCGTGGGCAGGATTGAATCCAACCACAGGAGATCCTCAGGGATTCATAGATGGAAAAGCCACGAACGATTATGTAGCACTTGCGAAACTGCCATTGGATAGTATGACTTATAACGGTCCCGAACAGCCGCAAATCACCGCGGCACTTAGAAATAGTTTTCAATGGAATTCATTTTCACTTTCGTTCAATATCAGCTATAAAGGAGGTTATTATTTCCGTACAGTTTCGGTGAATTATGATAACCTTTTTAGTTCATGGACAGGCTCCGCAGATTTTGCGAAGAGATGGAAAAATCCGGGGGACGAATTAATTACCCATGTACCATCAATGGTTTATCCTTCGGCTCCAGACCGGGATGCATTTTATCAATATGCATCCGTGCTGGTTCAAAAGGCCGACAATATAAGGCTTGAAGATATTGCTATCAGTTATGAATGGGATAAATCCAAATGGAAATCTATGCCGTTTCAACATTTGCGACTCTATTGTTATGCTTCAAATCTTGCAGTGCTTTGGAAGGCTAGCAAATACGATGTAGACCCTTATTTCAATAATATTCCTAAAGAGGGGAAACGGATCTCAATTGGGATGGACATTAATTTTTAATCTCAACACGCGACAAAATGAAAACTCTTTCAACATATAAAATTACTTGTTGTTGTATGCTGATTTTATTCTCAGCATGCAAAAAATCTGAATTCCTCAATGCGAAACCCGATCAAAACTTAGTCGTGCCTACAACGATTGAAGAGTTACAGGCTTTATTGGACAATGATCAGGTGATGAATGGCACTGGAAATTTCGGAGTCATGCCTGCATTTGGAGAAGTGGGTGCAGATAACTATTATGTAAACGATGATTTGCTGAATTCCTATGTAGATCCATTAGGAAGGAAAACCTATACCTGGCAAAAAGAGCTTTATGCTGGTGAAGAAATTGTAGATTGGGATTTCCCATACAGATCCATATTCTATTGTAACGAAGTTTTAGAAGGATTGAAAAAAATAAATCCGGATAATTCAAAACTTGAAGCTTACAACAATGCAAAAGGAAGCGCACTCTTTCACAGGGCACATATGTATTATCAGTTGGCACAGATATTTGCGCCAGGGTATGATGCGGCAACTGCAATTACAGATCTTGGCATACCGCTTCGCGAATTGGCAGATATTGGTGAAAAAATCAATCGGTCAACTCTTGCAGAAACTTATACTCAAATCACAAACGATCTCAAGGAGTCGATTTCATTATTACCCATTACCCCACTTTACAAAACAAGGCCATCAAAGCCTGCCGCTTACGCGCTTCTGGCAAGAGCTTATCAAACAATGGAGGATTATGAGAAGTCGTTTGCATATGCAGATTCTTGTCTGCAGTTAAAAAATGATTTGATCGATTTCAATACAGTAGATACTAATTCTGTTCTTCCATTCCCGAGATTTAACGCAGAAGTTATTTTGCATTCTGTTATGATCACATCGGACATAGTTGTTGTATCTGGACTGGCCAGTGTTGACAGTAATCTTTATAGTTCTTATAGCATCGATGACCTTCGGAGACCTTGTTATTTTATAGATGCAGCGTCTGGAGGCAGTCTGGCAACAGGAATGATATTCAGGGGTACTTATGATGGTTCCCCATATTATTTTGCCGGATTAGCAACAGACGAAGTTTATTTGATCAGGGCTGAAACAGCTGCAAGAATGGGAGATGTTACAAGTGCTATGAAGGATTTGAATACGCTAATGTCAGCCCGTTGGAGGGCTGGTACCTTTGTGCCATTTACTGCTGCAGATGCCAACGATGCGCTTCATCAAATTCTCGTTGAAAGAAGAAAGGAACTTCTATTCAGGGGAACCCGTTGGACCGATCTTCGCAGACTCAATAAGGACCCTCAATTTGAATCTACCTCATATCGGTTGGTAGCCGGACAAACTTATTCTATTCCGCCAAATGATCCTCGTTATGTTTATCCAATTCCAGACAACGTAATCTCATTCAATCCGGGAATGATTCAGAATTCCCGGTGACGACCATCCAATCAATTTTTTGAAATCATTAAATGCAAATGATATGCAATTTGCCAAACGATTTTTATGCTGTCTCGGGATTGGAATTCTATTTTCTATCGGAACAAATTCTCAGGATCAACTGACAATGAAGCTTGCAAAAATTGCACTTACCCGTGATCGTTCGGAGATTAAAATAGGAGATAAGTTACCAATAATCCCGCCATTAAAAGTTGTCCAATATAAATCTGGCCAAATTGACCTTGGAGATTTTAAAGGTCGTGCAATCATATTGGATTTCTGGCACCAGTACTGTTCCACATGTATAGAAACCTTTTCAAAACTGGAAAATTTTCAAAAGCAGTTTAAGGATAGCCTTGTCGTTATTGCTGTGACTTTTCAGAGCGAAAAATCAATTTTAGATTTCCTTGAAAAAAGAAAATCTAAAGGAATGCCGATAAATCTTCCAGGCATTGTGGAAGATACCCTGCTAAGAAAATATTTTCCCCATATTGGAGATCCACATGAAATATGGATTGATAATGACGGCACAGTAAAAGCAATTACAGGTGAAGAATATCTCACTGAAGCAAATTTGAGAAAATTAGTTAGAGGTGAGAATATCGATTTCAAAGAAAAACGGGTACAGCTTGACTTTGATTATGAGAAGCCATTTTTAGTGGATAATAATGGCGGACCAGCTGGAAATTTTTCATATAGATCGATTATCACTCCTTATGTTGATTCAATTTCCTCGCGGCAGGTGATCATTAAGGATGAAAAGTACACCAGAATTTTTTTACCAAATACTTCACTTCGTGATTTATCAAAACGAATCATTTCACTTTCACTGCCTGAAAATTCATTAAATTTTTCAATAGAAATTCCGAATAAGCGAATTATAATAGAAACTAAAAATAAGCAAGCATTTGAGTGCTTGGATACAGTTGCAAATTGGGAAGCGGAGGATCAGGAATCATTCAGGCAAAAATATTTCTGTTGCTATGAATTGATTTTGCCCAATAGTTTTTCTGAAAAGCAGGCATTTATTTTCGCGAAACAGGATATCGAAAGGTATTTTCAAATTGACATCCGTGTTGAAAAGAGATTGAGGAATGTTTTAGAATTAAAGTGGAATGGTGCACCACAAAGATTGCCCATTTCCATGTCCCCGGAGACATTAGCTACATGGGAACAGGGTATTTATCGCATGGAAGGTTGGCCGCTTGGAAATATTTGTGGATTTTTCAATTTGCAAATAAAAAAACTGCCTTTTGTAATAAATGGCTTAAAAGATCCGACACCACATGATATCACACTTAAAATATCCGCTGATGATAGTCTCCAATCTATTCAAAAGCAATTGAAGAAATATGGATTGGTGCTAGTTCCGAAAAAAGTTTATTTGGACATGGTGGTCATTAGAGATAAAAAATAAGGGCCAGGCAACCGGGGATTTCTATTTTTGGTTTGATCCTGGCCCATTAGTGGGTCGGTTAATTTTTCTTATCAGTCACAAGCGGTGAGCCAACGGGTTTGTATTTGGTTCCATCTGGAGCATACCCACTAAAACCAGAAGCACAGTTGCGAATGGTTCCCACACAGGTGAATGGATCAGATGTCAGTGGTGGAGGAGGAGAGCTTGGTTCTATGATATTCCCAGCCACATCATACTGAAACCAATAATAGGAAACCGGGGCTTTTGCGGGCGCGTGAGTAAACGCAGAAAACCCAATGGCAAGGACTATAGCAGCAAGTCCGATTCCGAGTTTTTTCATTTCTTTCAATTTAATTGTTGAGGATGGTGCTTACTTTTTTTTACAGGTGTTCAGCAACGGCCTGCTTCATTGCAATAAAAGTATTTATGTCGGGTTGTTGACTTCAATCATATTAATGGATCCGAACTAATTTCAATCCTGAATTTTTCTATCGATATCGCCATAGCAGAAAGCATCATAAGAAATATGTTCAATAAAATATGTTGCTTCCAGTTTAATAATTCAATAATGCCTCCGCAGGAGCAGGGTAAATTTTCCTGTGTAGATATCATCACAATCAGATAGCTTGTAAATACCAGTAAAATCAAAAGAGAGGCACACAGTCCACTAAACCTTGTCGCCGGGAATAACAATAACATGACTACAGCTAATTCAGCAGCGGGTATTACCCAGGAAATAATTCCTGACACATTTCCCAACCACGGAAAATGTTGTAATTGTGCGAGAAAAAGATGATGATTTAGGAGTTTGCTGAAAGCAGTATAAGTAAAAATGAAAATCAATACTACCGATGCAGTATGCGAGGCCAATATTGGTATAAGTGTTTTCTTCTGATTCATAAAATAAGGTTGAACCCAAAATAACAACAGCGAGTGCTGCAATTCCAAATAGAATCAATCGGCAGTTAGAAATTTGGTATTGGCAATATGGGTGAAGGAGAAAGATTAATCGTTTCTCATTTTGGAAACCTGACTGGGAGGATAACCAAAGAATTCCCGAAACTTTGTAATGAAACTTGTGGTAAGTTGATAGCCTACTTTTGCGGCGATGGCTTTGGTGGTAAGATCTGTTTCCAATAGAAGTCGATGAGCTTCTTTCATCCTGGATGCAAGCTGAAATTCAAAAATACCCTGTCCCTTCTCTTTCTTAAATCCCATTTTCAATTTCATTTCGTTCATCCCAAGTTCTCTTGCAATATCCCGGATAGGAAATTTCTTCTCAGGATGCAAAATCATTTCTTCAGCAAGTTCGTTTATACGGACACGTTCGGCATTAGTTAAATTTCCCTGTAGGATTATTTGTTTGTCAGACTGCACCAGCAATTCAATCAAGTATTCTCGTACTTTATGTTCGAAATATAAAGCTGATAGTTTTTTGTCGTACTTAGAATGCAAAATGCTATGTGCAATATCTAATGCAGCCGAACCCGCTGGCCTTGAATTTCCACCAAATAAAAAATAGTTGGATTTTGAATCGTTGCTTTTAAGAATATCAAGGATTGGAAAATGTGATAGTGCTTCATCTATTATTTTTTCGCTCCAGGAAATCTCCAGAGTTTCATAGGTATTTGCTTTTTCGAATTCGAGTACTCCTGGTTTATGCAGACAATGGAGTAATATAAATTGACCGGGCCTCAAATCAAATTTCCCCATTCCTTTTATAAAACCTCGAATCTTATTTCTAAGCGATAGAATTGAAATTAAGAAACCGGGATCCTGGACCGAATTGAATTTTGATTTTTCATTTAATTCAAAAAGTTGGTACCTGATATCGAAAGTAGGGTGATGGGCATATTGAATCAGGATTGTTCCGGCAGGTGTAGAGGTGAATTCAATATTTGCACCTTTGAGTAAAGCGCCTCTGAATTTCTCTGGCAAATTTTGGGAACTTGAAATGATAGCATTCCTATTTTCTTCTGAATTAAAATGCATGGTCGGTTTATTCAGTAGAAACAAATTGTTGAACAGGGGAAAAATAAATAATTCGCGCGGAAAATAATATAGGTGGAAATCCCACTGGAAAAATGCCTTATTTCAATGTTCTGAGAAATTCATTTTATCGAAGCGATGTATACAAGTTTACCTATACTAAAATTGGACTAATGCTGCGTTTATCTGCTATAGTGAAGGATTTGCGCATTCAAAATTGCTGTTAGGGGATAAAGACGATATACTCTTGAGAAAAAAACATTTTATCAATGGTGTTTTCTACGAACAATAAGTCTGGGATTCACAATTTGGCAAAGGGAAATTCTTATTTGGCAGATGGTTCAATGAGCTTTGATCAAAACAAAAAACCAGGCGGGCAAGATGTCCGTCTGGTTTTGAAACTTGAAGGTTCGATATACTATTTTGCCAATAATTCGTCCAGGTTGTTGTGTGCCATTGCAAAGCCTTCTTTGAATCCCATTTCCAGAATTTTTTCAAGATCAGCTTCACTCTTGAATGTTATTTCCACATCCACTCTTGTGCCGTCTTCAATTGGATTGAAAGTTACTTTCCAATGCATAGTGGGAAAGTCATTATTGATGATTCCGTTCTCGTCACAAAATGCATCGAATCCTATAAATGATTTTTGGGGTTTGATGGATTCGTAGTTCACAATGCAATACGCCTTAGTTCCGTCCGGACCAATCATAGCGTAAAGCCATTTGCCACCTTCACGAAAATCCATGGATTTAGTTTCAGCTCTCCAGGGTTTTGGCGCCCACCATTGGTCCATCAGTGCGGGTTCTGTCCATGCTCTCCATACTTTTTCAACATCAGCCTCAAATTCTCTTGAAACAAAAAGCTTCTTATTGGAGGGATCTTTCGTGTACGTCGTTTGATTTTGTTGCGTCATCATGGTCTATTATTTTAATTGTTTTAAAACTGCGTCCAGTTGATTGAACTTATCATCCCACATGGCCCTGAACTGGGTGAGCCATTTATCTACTTCTTTTAATTTTTTTGGGTTAAAGTGATAATAGATTTCCCTTCCGGATATTTCCTGTTTTACAAGCTGGCATTCAGCAAGGATTTGGATATGCTTTGATACTGCCTGTCTGCTCGAATGAAAGTGTTCCGCAACGGCATTAGGCGTCATCGCCTGTAGCGCAATCAAACTAAGTATCGCTCTGCGCGTAGGATCGGCTATTGCCTGGAATACGTCTCTTCTCATTTAATATTGGTTTTATGCAACTGTTCGATTGCAAATATATATGCAATTATTTGGTTGCGCAAATCTTTTTTTTGAAATTTTTTTTGCCTCTCGCAAAGACGCAGGATTAGTACTGAGTACTTAGTACCTAGTACTTAGACAAATACAACAAAGTATAAGTCCAGCCCGCAGCGAGCTGTACGTTCGGGCGGGTTTAGGTCACAAACTTTTAGCTTTTAAGTAAAGGTTTCCTCAATAAAATTTGAAGTCAGATTTCTCGCACTACTCCTTCGGAGAGGGTTCGAAATGACTCGCGACGTCTTTGCGAACTTTGCTCTCTTAGCGCCTTTGCGTGAAATCTTTCGAAATTAATTAGGAAATAAGCGCTTCTTTATTATATCGCGCTCTGTATTCCAGTGGAGACATTCCGGTAATCTTTCTAAAAACTTCCCGAAACGCTTTAACATCATTGTAGCCTACTTCATACATTACCTCATTAATGTTCTTCCTACTGGTTTCAAAAGCCTTCTTGGCTGATTCGATTTTTACGCGCTGAGAATATTCGAGGGGAGTATTGCCTGTGGCTTTGATAAAGCGCCGGTCGAAATTGCGGCGGCCGACGGATAGCCGTGAAGACAAATCTTCAAACGAGATTTTTTCCTGGAGGTGGGATTCAATATAATTCTGCGCCTTCTTCACCATGTCATCGCCATGGATTTTTTGTCCGGTGAAAATGGTGAAAATGGATTGTGACTCCCGATCTATCTCAATTTGAAAGACCTTGGCACAAAAAATCGCAGTCTGACGATCAAAATATTTTTCAATCAGGTATATGATCAGGTTTAAAAAGGAATAAGCGCCACCATTTGTGTAGATTCCATTTTCATCGGTGATTAATTGGTCCGTTTGCAAATCAATTTCCGGAAACATCTTTCTAAAATTATCAGCAACAGACCAGTGCGTTGAGCAAACCTTTCCATTCAACAATCCGGATGAAGCAAGCAGGAAAGCTCCGGTACAAATGCTTGCTACCTCAGCTCCATTTTTGTATTGGTGTTCTATCCAATCAATCAAGGGTTGATTTTTCTTTACCGTATCATAATAATTGTGATTCAGCGAAGGAATGATTATAAGATTGGTCTTCTTAATTTCTGAAATATGCACGTGTGGTTTCACAGTGAATACACCATCATACAATTCCACCTTTTTTGAAATACCCGCAAGTTCAATTTTGAATAATTCCTTCTTCCCTAATTTTTTCCAGTACTCATTTGCGCGCAAAAATATCTTATACGAACCCACCATACTGCTCAGATTATTCTCTCCGTTGGGGACTAAAATCGTTAAATGCTTCATGGAATTCATTTTTGTAAAGATAGTTATCTGGTTTGTCTAAATCAACCCGCGAGAATGTCCATTTACCACCCTTTAAAATTTGTGTTCCGAAAATAATTTTGAGTAACAATTCCTATCGATTTACACCGTGCATATGGAAATCTGATTGAATGGAAATAATTTTTTAAAAATTAATTGTAAACTTTATGGACAATAACTTTCAAATGTCATTCGTGGTTGAACAGCCAGCCTCAAAACTGTTTAACGCCATAAATAATGTCACACAGTGGTGGAACGAAAATCTTAAAGGCGAATCTAAAGAGCTAAATGACGAGTTTGAAGTTCAATTTTCCGATGATGTTCACTACTCCAAACAAAAATTGATTGAGCTTGTTCCAAATAAAAAGGTCGTTTGGCTGGTAACCGACAGTAAATTAAGCTGGCTTAAAAACAAACATGAATGGACAGGCACAAAAATTGTTTTTGAAATCTTTGATCACCCAAAGGGAACGGCATTGAAGTTTACGCATATCGGCCTCAACCCGGAAACTGAATGTTATAAAGATTGTAGTAATGGCTGGAGACAATATATCAATAGTCTGTATAAATTAATTAGCACCGGAAAAGGTGAGCCTGAAAAAGTAAAAATTTATGAATAAGAATCAAGTCGCAACCAACGAAAGCTTTTCCACAAGTTTTGAGGTGGATCAAAGCCCAAAGCAGGTCTTTGACGCAGTCACAAACGTCCGCGGCTGGTGGTCAGAAGAAATAAAAGGTGGCACATCGAAACTTAATGATGAGTTTGAATATCGCTACCAGGACATACATTCCTGCAAAATGAAATTAATTGAAGTGACCCCGGAGAAAAAAGTAGTGTGGAAAGTGTTGGATAACTATTTCAATTTTACAAAGGATCAAAATGAATGGAAAGGCGATACTATCATTTTTGAAATTTCAAAAAAAGGAAATAAAACTCAACTTCATTTTACTCACGAAGGACTGGTTCCCGCTTATGAATGTTATGATGCCTGCTACGATGGCTGGAGCAATTATATCAAAAAAAGTTTGAGGGATCTAATAACGAAAGGGAAAGGACAGCCCAATCCAAAAGAATCGTAAATGAATGATTCGAGACTTTCTAATGCTTTAGCCTGGCTTCCTCCAGGTCTAATTCCAAAAGCCTTTCACGTATGAGCTCTTCACTGAACTCACCATTGTGGCTCATGAGATTTAATTCGCGACGCCTTAGGTGAACCAGCTCAACCAGCATTTTTCGATACTTTGGTAAAAAATTTAAAGTAGCCTCGGTAGCCTGATCGCTGTCGAGGTTTCTTTTTGCAATATCTATCATCCTTTCATATCTGTCGCGTACGCGCTTAAAAGTTTCCTGCTTTTGAATTTCTTCACCATAGTTTGTATCGAGGTAATTTAAAACGGCCTCCGCCAGCCTTACTCGCAATTCAATTCCCTGCACCTTCTGATCATCTTTAGAATCATCTTTTATTTTTAGTAAACGAATTAGCGGTTTCAAACCAAGACCCTGCAAAACCAATGTCACTAAAATAACTACGAAAGTTATGTATAGGATTAGGTTTCGATGCGGAAATGCTTCGCCAGAACTTAGTGTCAGTGGAATTGCCAATGCTGAGGCTAATGATACTACTCCGCGCATTCCGCTCCATGCCACCAGCAAAACATTTCTCCATGGTGGTACACGCTCCTTTCTTCTTATCCTTTTTGATAAATAAATCGGCAGGTAGGCCCCCGGGTAAACCCAAACAATTCTTATGACTACGCTAACCAGACTAATTATGGCAGCATACATCGTCGCCTGTCCAAGTGAATAACCTTCAAGTCCATTCACGATATGCGGCAATTGCAAACCGATCAAAATAAAAACGAGTCCGTTTAATAAATACACAAGCGTTTCCCAAAGTCCTACTAATTGTAATCTGGTTTCAAAACTAAAAATCTGCTGACTATGGTAAGAAAGAAACAGTCCTCCGCAAACTACCGCAAGCACTCCTGAAAAATGAAAATGCTCGGCGGTGAGATACATAATGTATGGACTGATCAAAGTTATTGCAGAATCTATGCTTGGAGTAGTTGGAAAAAATCTGTGGATTAAATAAATGACTCCGGCTATCGCCAATCCAATAACGATACCTAAAGTTGCAACAATTAGAAAGGATTGCCCGGCTTTGAGAATGAAAAACTGCCCACCTAAAATTGCAGCTAAAGCAACCCTGAATACCACTAGACCAGATGCATCATTAAGCAGGCTTTCTCCCTCTAAAATCGTAACAACTCTCTTCGGTATTTTCGAATTACCCAAAACTGAAGTGGCGGCTATTGCGTCAGTTGGTGAAATTATTCCTCCTAATAAAAATCCATAGGCCAGTGAAAAATTCGGAATAATAGAATTGGATACATACGCAACAGTTGCAGAGGTAGCAATGACGAGTCCGAACGCCAGCAAAAAAATCGGACGTCTGGACTGCCAGAAATTTTTCCATATCGTATTCCAGGCTGCTGCGTATAATAACGGTGGAAGAAAAACGAGGAACACGAGGTCAGGATCCAGAAAAATATTTGGAACCCCGGGGATCACACTAATAATGAGTCCACTTATTACAAGAAGTATCGGGTAGGATACTCTGATTTTATTGCTCAGGATCGTAAGCAATGTAACTCCGAACAGCAATGGCACCACTAACAGCAAATGATCTCTAAGCATAAGTAAAATGGATAATCAGGTAATTTAAAATTTATTTTTTGCAATCGGACACTTCGCGTCTTTGCCCCCGATAGCCATCGGGGTTGCGAGAAAATTCCCTTTCTCCTTTTACGCTCTCTTTCTCCATTGGCATTAATCTTGCGCTAGTATAATTCCATCCGGATTTTCAAAAAATAAAAAAAAAGACCAAAAAAAATTGCGAAGCCGAAAAGTTGCACATATATTTGCAACCGAATAGCTTCACAATATAAAAACAATCAAAATGAGACAAGACTTTTTTCAAGCATTTGCGGGCTCACCAAGACGGGCTGAAATCAAAAAATGGTTGATCGTGGCTGGTATGATTTTATTTTGTGTTCTTCGCGTAAATGCACAAACGAATAAGCCCAATGCCAGTGGATATGCACCAGTCAACGGCATCAAGGTGTATTATGAAGTATATGGTGAAGGAAAGCCTGTCATTCTATTACATGGGGCATTTTATACAATTAACCTGAATTGGAGTCAGCTAATACCTGAGCTTTCAAAGACAAGAAAAGTAATTGCTATTGAAATGCAGGGCCATGGACACACCCCTTATTCTGATAGAAAATTAGAGATTAAAACTTTAGCTAAAGACGTAGAAGGAGTGATGGATTATCTTAAAATAGACAGTGCGGATGTTACAGGTTATAGCATGGGTGGATCGGTGGCTTACCAGTTTGCGGTACAAAGTCCGAAACGCTTAAGAAAATTAGTAATTATTTCTTCTACATATAAATCGGACGGATGGTTACCAATTGTTACTGGTGCTTTTGATAATTTTAAGCCTGAATTATTTGAAAACACACCTATAAAAACGGAATATGATGCAGTAGCGCCCGATAAAAATAATTGGAAAAAATTTATGACTCAAATGATTGCCTTTGCTGGCGTAAAGTTTAATGTAGGTGATTCCAATATCGCAAAAATTTCTGCACCGGTTTTGATAATTTGTGGCGACAATGATGGGACAAATAAAATTGAGCTGATGAAAACATATCAATTGCTCGGAGGTGGCGTTGCTGCCGACTTGCAACCAATGCCAAAATCTCAATTGGCAATCGTTCCTTCGCAAAGTCACGTAAGCTTAATGATGCAGACAAAAGTCATTTTGGATTATATGAACAACTTCTTAAAATAGTTAGTGTTCTTTCAATAAATGCCGGATTCCTGAAGATAATTCAGCGAGCGTCCGTTTCTATTCACTTCGTGTACCAAAAACGAACATTGTCGTATATTTGTGCTTTGTAAATCGTTGGAAATCATACGCGTATTTAATGGCATATTTTTCACTATTAAAAAATGATCGGTCTAATTACCAGCGATCTGTAAGCTAAATCCACAACTATGTTCAAAAATTATTTTAATACAGCAGTACGTAATCTATGGAAGCATAAATCTTTCTCTCTTATAAACATAACCGGACTAACTATTGGCCTCACAAGTTTTATCCTGATTGCATTGTACATTTTTGATGAACTTACATTCGATTCATTCCATAAAAATGCTGATAACATTTTCCGTGTCGTTGAAAACAAAACTTCTGCTGAAGGTAAAACGACAAGAAGCTCCGGAACAGGCTACCAGGTTTCCGCAAAAGCATTAAGCAGTCTGCCGGAAATCAAAGATGCCGCCCGGGTCTCTTCTTACTTTCGAGCCAGGTTTACAACCGTCGACAATAAAACAAAGTCATTCTATGAAGACTATATTGCAGCCAGTCCCGGTTTTTTGACCGTATTTGATTTCCCTTTATTAGATGGTGATAGAAATACTGCTTTGACGGAACCAAATTCCGTTATTCTCACAGAAGAATCGGCAAAAAAATATTTTGGGACCGCAGACGCAGTTGGGAAATTATTGGTGTTTGAAATGGATACGGTTCCTTATAAAGTCACTGCAGTTTTAAAAAACTTTCCAGCAAACTCAAGCATTTCATTCAATCTCGCAGTTTCGGAAGCTAATATTCAGAACAATCCAAACGCGAAAGGTTTTTTTGAGAATGACTGGAACTCTGGCGCTTTCGCGACATATTTCCTCTTAAAAGACAAAACTGATATCTCTGCATTAAATAACAAACTAAATGACCTCAATGCTGCAAATCGTAAAGATGATCCGGGGATCAAAACTAAGATCCAACTGCAGGCATTAAAGGATGTTCATTTTTATTCAGGAGATATTGAAGGTCGATTGAATAAGAAGGGAAACATTGCTTATATATATGTGTTTCTCATCGTTGCCTTCTTTATCATATTTATTGCCTGCATTAACTACATGAATCTTTCAACAGCAAGATTTACAAATAGGGGAAAGGAAATTGCAGTCCGAAAGGTTACAGGAGCATCGCGAACATCCCTCATTAAACAATTCATGGTAGAAATATTCCTCGTAATGATTCTTTCGGTTATAATCTCCATTGTGTTGGTGAATTTGTCCCTGCCAGCCTTCAATTCATTTACAGAAAAGCACCTCAACATTAACCTGCATACCGATTTCAGAATTTGGACAGGCATTATTTTAATAACGATGATCGTTGCCTTATTGGCCGGACTTTATCCCGCGCTGTTTCAATCAGGACTTAACCCATTGTCGCTTTTGAAAGGGAAAATTCACCTGGGCAGGGCCAACATTTCATTAAGACGGTCACTTGTCGTTTTCCAATTTATCATTTCAATCGTTCTTATTTCTGCGACCATGATTATTTACGAGCAAATGCAATTTGTAAATAATAAGGATTTGGGTTTTGATAAAGACAAACTGGTTGTTATCGATCTTGATCAGGTACGACATAAGGCCGTAACCATAAAAAATGAATTTGAAAAATTGGCTCAGGTTAAATCTGTTTCAATATCTACGAGTGTACCAGGCGAATGGAAAATTATTCCCACTGTAAAAGTTAATAATGATAATAGTAACCCAACAAGTGGAAAGGATATGTATTTCTTTGGGGTGGACGATCAGTTTATTTCTACCTATGATATCAAATTAATAAAAGGCAGGAATTTTTATTCTTCTGGCAACGTGGATTCAACAAGTGTACTTATCAACGAAACTGCAGCGAAAGAATTAGGTATTACAAATCCATTAAATCAACCCATTAGCATTCCAGCAGCAAGATTTGGAGGAGATAACCGGTCAGGAGTAGATAGACCTTTTAATGTTATGGTAGCGGGTATTGTAAAGGATTTTAATTTTCAGTCATTGCACGATCCCCTTGCACCTATGATACTTGGTTTTCAAAAAAATCCTATTCAGGGTATTGAGTATTTTACCGTGAAGCTTGCAGGTGGTGATTTTAATGCTACCCTGGAAAAAATGAAAACAATTATGAAAACTGTGGGGCAGGACGACAAATTCGAATTTCATTTCCTGGATAAACAATGGGACCTACTTTATCACGAAGATAAAATAAGGCAAACCGTATTTCTTGTTGTTGCCATGCTTGCCATTTTCATTGCTGCGTTGGGATTATTAGGTCTAACGATATATACAGCCGAACAACGTGTGAAAGAAATCGGCGTAAGAAAAGTCTTAGGAGCTAGTGTTAATAGCATTGCGCTTATGCTTTCAAAGGATTTTCTAAAGCTTGTACTTATTGCAGCCTTAATTGCAATTCCTGTGGCCTGGTATTTTATGAATAAATGGCTCGAAGATTTTGCTTACAGGATAAAAATTGAAGGATGGGTATTTCTGTTGTCTGCCCTGGTGGCAATCATAATTGCAATGGCAACAATTTGTTTCCAGGTAGTGAAAGCGGCCATTGCAAATCCGGTGAAATCACTGAGGACGGAATAGATGTATAAGTCTAAAGTTTACACCCACCCTGCCGACGTTTATTGATTATGGTTGAAAGTCTATAGTTGATCCTTTTAAATTAAATATACCAGGTTAAACATTCCTTCAAACTATAAACCACAAACCCGCCCGAACGCCCGCCTAAACGAGCCATTCGGGCAGGTACCGTTCGGTACGGGACTTGCTTCGCTAACCGCGTGCGCTAAAGCTATAGCGGTGGCGCAAGCTTCGCGAAGGCGCAGCGGGCACAAACC
>PSRI01000057.1 GCA_003175935.1 Bacteroidota bacterium | reverse complement strand
TTACGGGCATAGTTCAATGGTAGAATAGAGGTCTCCAAAACCTTAGATCAGGGTTCGAATCCTTGTGCCCGTGCAAAATTTATATCCGCATCATTCAAAAGTTGTATTGCAATGAATAAGATTTCTGCATACTTTAAAGATTCTTATCGCGAACTGGTTGAAAAAGTGACCTGGCCTAACTGGCAGCAGTTGCAGCAATCTACCATGATTGTACTGGTAGCTACATTGGTGATCACAGGTGTTGTTTGGCTGATGGACCTCGGAAGCCAGTCCGTATTAAAATTCATTTATTCATTTTTTAAGTAAAGATGGAAGCGGTAAATACACAGGAAACCAAGGAAACCAAATGGTACGTTCTCCGTGTGGTTAGCGGCAAGGAAAAAAAGGTAAAAGAATACCTCGATAAAGAAATTTCCCGCAGCGACTGGGGGAAAGTAGTAAAGCAGGTATTCTTACCCGTTGAAAAAGTATACAAGGTTCAAAATGGTAAGAAGGTAATGAGGGAGAGAAACTTCTATCCCGGTTACGTGATGATTGAAGTGGAACCAGGTAAACTTAATGACGATATTATATCCACCATAAAGAATACCACCGACGTCATTCATTTTCTTGGAAAGGAAAATCCTATTGCTCTTCGTAAAATCGAAGTAAATAAGATGCTTGGTAAAGTTGATGAAATGAGCGACGCCGGTGTAACAATGAGTGAACCATTCATTGTTGGCGAAACCATTAAGATCATCGACGGACCTTTCAACGACTTTAACGGTGTTATCGAAGAAGTGAATGATGAGAAGAAAAAATTGAAGGTGAATGTGAAAATCTTTGGTAGGGCTACTCCGGTAGAACTGAACTATATGCAGGTTGAAAAACTTGCATAATTTCAATAAATAACCAGGAATTTAAGGCCTCATTCACCCGAATGGGGCTTTTTTATTCATCCAGAATCCCGCCTTTGAATTTGGCGGATATATTATATTTAAGGGATGAAAAATGTATCCATAAAGGATATCGCCCAGCAGGCAGGGGTTTCCACCACAACGGTTTCTTTTGTTCTAAACGGAAAAGCCAAAGAAAAAAGAATCAGCGAAGAATTAAGGAACAAGATCCTTAAAATCGCACAGAAACTAAATTACAAACCCAACCAACTTGCCCGCGGATTACGAACAGGCAGCACCAATACAGTTGCACTGGTGGTTGAAGATATATCTAATATTTTCTTTGCAAGCCTGGCCAAGATCATTGAAGATGAGCTTGACAAATTTGGCTATCGCCTGATGTATTGCAGCACTGAAAATAATGAGAAAAAAGCTGTTGGAATTATGGAGATGCTTATGCATCGCCAAATAGACGGTTACATTATCACGCCCACATTAGGAATTAAAAATCTGCTCGAACAACTTGCCACAGATAATGCATCACTGGTTCTTATCGACAGGTATTTTCCAGACCTGCCCATAAGTTATGTAGCGGTAGATAATTATTCAGGTTCCTACGAAGCGATAGAGTACATGCTGAAAAAGGGATATTCGAATATCGGGATTGTTTCCATGGGTTATGAACAGGTTCAGATGGAGGGCAGGGTAAAAGGATATATAGATGCGCTCAACGATCATAAAATCCCTTTGCAACAAAACCTCATCAAAAAAATTCCATTTGGTATTCCTGAATCCAGGGCCATTGAAGAAATTTCTGAATTCATCTCTTCTCAACCAGCAATGGTTGCCATATTTTTTACTACAAATTACCTGGGTACTTATGGCCTGGAGAGTTTGAAAAACTTAGGAAAGATCATTCCAGATGATATAGCTGTTATTAGTTTTGATGACAGTGATTTATTCAGATTGCATACCCCTTCGATTACTGTTGTACGTCAGCCTTTCGAAGAAATCGGACAAAAAGCCGTAAGAATTTTGCTGGATCAGCTGGTTGATAAATCCCGGGAACCCCGACAGATCACCCTTAAACCTTCAATGATCATCAGGCAGTCCGTTATGCAAACGATTGAGAGTTGATCTAAAATTTTATTATCCTATTATTTTTGCTAAATCGATTAGAGCAGGCTAAATTTGATACTATTGAGTATGATCAATGGTCATACTTTCAATGGAATCATAATCAATAGGTAATCCTCCGGGCTAGTTTTAGCCTGGAGTTTTTTTATGGACCAGGCATAAAAAAAGCGCAGCATATAGTGCCGCGCGTTCTTAAAAAGTTACAGTATGTATTCAGTTACATGCTGAATAATCCACCTCCGGATGTATCGTTAGAAGAAGAATCTGACGGTGTTGGTACTTCTGGAACTGATGGTTCTGTTTGGGCAGCAATTTTTTTAGCGATCGCTCTTTTTACAATAGCCCTTTTAACGGCTTTTTTTACGATTGCTTTTTTGATAGCCTTTTTAGCAACAGCTCTTTTAACAGCTTTCTTTTTGATTGCTTTTTTAACTACTGCTCTTTTAATTGCTTTTTTTGCAACCTTTCTTTTAACAGCCTTTTTTGCAACGGCTCTCTTAACAGCCTTTTTTGCAACTTTTCTTTTAATAGCCTTTTTAGCTACCGCTCTTTTAACTGCTTTTTTAGCAACAGCTTTCCGAGAGCTTTTGTTCTTTGCTTTGGCCATAGTTGTAGGAGTTTTTATTTTTTTGACGAAGTGAATTGGATGTAGAAAATTAGTCAAAATATTTTAATACTGAAAAATCAATTAATTTTTATTGAAAAAAAATTGATGAGTATAATTACAGTTTATAGTTTTTATCGCAATTATCTTATTTCAATTTTCATTTTTAGGTTTGGGACAGGTCAATTGCATTAATGAGGAGGATGAAGATGGGGCCTGCTTAAGGTTTTGATACGGTCTGCCTTGGGATAGTTAGTTTCAAATACGCTGTTCTGAAGTCTAAAAGAGCCGGTATAAAGTGACCGGCTCTTAAATTATCTGAGCTTATCAGCCTTTACAATGATTTGTAAAATGGCTGAAATTGTAAATCTATGATCCTTGTTCCAAAGCCTTTTTAATAATGGCTCTTCTTACTGCCTTTCTTACGATGGCCCTTTTAACAGCCTTTTTAGCAACAGCTCTTTTAACAGCTTTTCTTTTAACTGCTTTTCTAACTACTGCTCTTTTAACAGCCTTCCTTCTAACAGCTTTTTTTGCAACTTTTCTTCTAACTGCTTTCCGGGCTACCTTTCTTCTTACTGCTTTTCTAGCAACTTTTCTTCTAACAGCTTTTTTAGCAACCTTTCTACGGACTGCTTTTCTTGCTTTTGCCATGGTTTGAGTTTTAAATGTTTAGTAAGTAATATGGACATAGAAAATTAAGCAAAATATTTGATATTGAAAATCAACTGCTTTCTATTGACGAAAAAACCATAAGTATAAAATTGATAAACGAGGATATTGAAATCGGTCCTTACACTGTTTTTGTCAATGAAATTTTGAGATTTCTATTGCTGAAATTGTGTTTTAATTGCAGCTTAAATCTGCAGTAAGGTTTAGTATATAGTTTGCATAAAATCAGCAGGGCTTTTTGGGGAACCAAAATGATTGAAAAAAATCCTTTTAATCAGAAATTTTATAATACCTTTGCAACCCCAAAAGTTCTTTTTCATTCTCTGTTTGGAAGGATTTGTTTTCTTCTTCCGGAGAGCCTGAGTTCACTGAAATGGTGGTTCTCAGATGAATTTGGGAGTCTTCTTTACAAATAAGGAGACGCTATCACCAAAAAATATTGAAAAATGGCAAAAGAGATTACCGGCTTCGTAAAGCTACAGGTAAAGGGAGGCCAGGCAAACCCTGCTCCGCCTGTAGGTCCTGCATTAGGTTCCAAGGGTATAAACATCATGGAATTCTGCAAGCAATTCAATGCACGTACGCAGGATAAAATGGGAAAAGTTCTTCCCGTGGTTATCACAGTTTATTCCGACAAGTCTTTTGAGTTTATTATTAAAACTCCACCCGCATCCGTTCAATTGCTGGAAGCAGCGAAGTTGCAGAGTGGCTCTAAAGAGTCAAACCGCACAAAAGTGGGTAAGGTGAATTGGAAACAGGTAGAGGCAATTGCTAAAGACAAAATGCCTGACCTGAATTGTTTCACTCTTGAAAGTGCTATGCGCATGGTGGCCGGAACGGCCCGCAGCATGGGTATTACCGTTGATGGTAAAGCCCCCTGGGATAACAACTGATTTATTCACCTGTCCTGCAATAAGCCGGACTTCCTAAAAATGAACGAAAATGGGTATCACTAAAAAAAGAAAAGCTTCAGAAGCTAAAATAGATAAGAGAAAAGTGTATTCTCTCAAGGAAGCCTCATCATTGGTGAAGGAGGTGAATACAACTAAGTTTGACAGTTCTGTGGATCTTCATATCCGTCTTGGAGTTGATCCTAAAAAAGCAGACCAGGCCATTCGTGGCACCGTTACTTTACCACACGGTACAGGTAAAACAAAGAGAGTGCTTGTACTTTGCACTCCCGATAAAGAAGCCGAGGCAAAAGCTGCCGGTGCTGATTATGTTGGACTGGATGAATTTGTTCAAAAAATCGAAGGCGGTTGGGTTGATGTTGACGTTATCGTTGCAACTCCATCTGTAATGCCTAAGATTGGTAAACTCGGTAAAATTCTCGGCCCACGCAACCTTATGCCGAATCCTAAAACAGGAACGGTTACTAACGATGTTGCTGCCGCAGTGAACGAAGTAAAAGGCGGTAAAATCGCTTTCAAAGTTGACAAAGCTGGTATCATTCACGCTTCGGTAGGAAGAGTAAGTTTCACTTCTGAAAAGCTTGCAGAAAACAGCCTTGAATTTATCAACGCGATTATTAAGGCTAAACCTTCTACGGCAAAAGGAACTTACCTGAAAAGCGTTTTCATGGCAAGTACCATGAGCCCCGGAATTACTATCGATACAAAATCATTAATGAACTAAGATCCGGCCCAGCCGTAAAAAATTTTTTGTATGACAAAGCAAGAAAAAAACGAAGTGATCGAACTGTTGAAAGACAAGTTTGCTCAATATAATAACTTCTATGTGACCGATACAGAATCGCTCACAGTAGACCAGGTTTCCAAACTTCGCAGAGCATGTTTTGACAAGCAGGTTGAAATGAAAGTGGCTAAGAATACACTTATCAAGAAAGCTCTTGAATCTTTGGACAGCACGCGTTACACAGGCGTGTATGAAAGTCTGAATAAAGTAACTGCACTGCTTTTTTCGGAGAACCCGAAAAATCCTGCACTTATCATTAGCTCATTCCGCAAAGATGGCAACCTGGAACTTCCGGTTCTCAAAGCTGCATTCATTAACGGTGACGTATACACTGGAGACAAGAGTTTGAAAGCACTTACCCAAATCAAGACGAAGAATGAATTGATTGGCGAAGTAATCGGATTGTTGCAATCGCCAGCGAAAAGAGTTCTTTCTGCACTTCTCACTCATGCAGAAAAGAAAAGCGAAGGCGCAGCAGCAGAATAATTTTAGTTGCAGCGTGATTAGTTAGTCTGATTTAACTCAGTATAAACACCCAGGCCTGAGGGAAAATAAAGGCGAAATTTTTTTAAACTATCCGACGGAGCATCTTTCTTAAAGATTGCTGTGAAGCCGGAAAAAATTTTAAATCAAATGGCAGACGTAAAAGCATTAGCAGAACAACTCGTAGGTCTTACTGTAAAAGAAGTACAGGAACTGGCCGATGTATTAAAAGCAGATTATGGTATCGAACCAGCAGCAGCAGCAGTTGTAGTTTCTGGTGGCGGTGAAGGCGGTGGAGCAGCAGCTGTTGAAGAAAAGACTGCATTCAACGTAGTCCTGAAGAGCGCTGGAGCTAATAAGCTCGCGATCGTTAAGGTTGTAAAAGATCTTACTGGTCTTGGACTGAAAGAAGCTAAAGACCTCGTTGATGGTGCACCAAAAGCTATCAAAGAAGGTGTTTCTAAAGCAGAAGCTGATGAACTCGCAGCTAAATTGAAAGATGCAGGTGCAGATGTAGAGATTCAGTAATCTCTTTCAAATAAGTTCGAATTTTAACTGGTTGACGAGTTTTAACACTTTTCAACCAGTTTCCTTTTTAAACCTCTCTCCCCCAACCCCTTTTCTTCATACCCCAATTCTTGCGTTTTGGAGGCTTTCGGCTGCTGAAAAACAGACGGTTTGGTGACTAAAAAAATATTGAAATAACCCGTACATTCATTACCTTTGCCATCCTTTAAATTAGGCCTAATACAGTTTGACGTTCCAATTGAATCATAAATGATTGATCCTCATGGTCTTCTATTTTCTCGCGAAGATAGAGGGGTAAGGAATTTTATGTCGTTGATCAACTAAAAGCGCTTTTACACATATGTCTTCAACAAAAGTTGCTACAAACAAGAGAATTGATTTCGGTAAAATCAAGCATTTGGCAGAAACTCCAGACCTTCTGGAAATCCAGATTCAGTCTTTCAAGGAGTTTTTCCAATTAGAAACAACGCCCGACAAAAGAAATATTGAGGGGTTGTTTAAGGTATTCAAAGAGAATTTTCCAATTACGGATACCCGTAACATTTTCGTATTGGAATTCCTCGATTATTTTATTGATCCACCCCGCTACAGCATTGATGAATGTATGGAGCGCGGTCTCACTTATGCCGTTCCTCTGAAGGCGAAACTTCGTCTCAGTTGTAACGACGAAGAGCACGTGGATTTCCAAACCATCGTTCAGGACGTGTTCCTGGGAAATATCCCTTACATGACTCCGCGCGGTACATTCGTGATTAACGGGGCAGAAAGGGTTGTTGTTTCTCAGTTGCACCGTTCACCCGGTGTGTTCTTCGGACAATCCATCCATCCCAACGGCACCAAGATCTACAGTGCCCGTGTAATTCCTTTCAAAGGCGCCTGGATGGAGTTTGCTACAGACATCAACAATGTGATGTATGCATACATCGACAGAAAAAAGAAGTTCCCTGTAACCACTTTGCTTCGTTCTATCGGCTATGAAACTGATAAAGACATTCTGGAACTTTTCGGAATGGCTGATGAAGTAAAAGCAGATAAAAAAGCTTTATCTCATTACCTCGGAAAACGCCTCGCTGCCCGCGTTCTTAGAACATGGGTTGAGGATTTTGTGGATGAAGATACCGGAGAGGTTGTGTCAATCGAGCGTAATGAAGTGGTACTTGAAAGAGATACCATCCTGGATGAAGAAGCGATCAACCTGATCGTTGACATGGACGCAAAGAGCGTTTTCATTCAGAAAGAAGAAGTGAGCGGTGATTATGCAATCATCTATAACACACTGAACAAAGACTCCGCTAACTCCGAACTGGAAGCGGTTCAGCATATCTATCGCCAGTTGCGTGGTGCTGATGCTCCGGATAACGAAACTGCGAGAGGTATTATCGATAAATTATTTTTCTCTGATAAACGTTATGATCTTGGAGAAGTTGGTCGCTACAAAATCAACCGCAAGCTGAATTTGGATCAACCCCTCGATCAAAAAACACTCACCAAAGAAGATATCATTGAGATCATTAAGTATCTCGTGAGACTTACAAATGCTAAAGCTGAGATCGATGATATCGACCACCTCAGCAATCGTCGTGTTCGTACTGTGGGAGAGCAATTGTATGCTCAGTTTGGTGTAGGTCTTGCACGTATGGCAAGAACGATCAGAGAAAGAATGAACGTTCGTGACAATGAAGTATTCACTCCGGTGGATCTTATCAATGCACGTACACTTTCTTCTGTGATCAACTCATTCTTCGGTACATCACAGTTATCGCAGTTCCTCGATCAAACGAACCCTCTGAGTGAGATTACGCACAAGCGTCGTATTTCAGCACTCGGGCCAGGTGGTTTGAGTCGTGAGCGTGCTGGCTTTGAGGTTCGTGACGTTCACTATAGTCACTATGGCCGTCTTTGTACCATCGAAACTCCTGAAGGTCCTAATATCGGTTTGATCTCTACGCTTTGCGTTCACGCGAAGATTAATGAGATGGGCTTTATTGAGACACCTTACAGAAAAGTTAACGACGGTAAGGTTGATATGAAGAAGCTGGCTTACCTGAGTGCGGAAGAAGAAGACACTGCTAAGATCGCACAGGCGAATGCCCCGCTCGATGAAGCTGGAAGCTTTGTTGAAGAAAAAGTAAAATCCCGTCAGACCGGCGATTTCCCAATCCTGGAAAAAACGGAAGTTGAATATATGGACGTTGCTCCTAACCAGATCGTTGGTTTGAGTGCATCATTAATTCCATTCCTTGAACATGATGACGCGAACCGTGCGCTCATGGGATCGAACATGCAACGCCAGGCAGTTCCATTAATCGTACCACAGGTTCCTTTTGTGGGAACTGGTCTTGAAGGAAAAGCTGCACGTGATGCAAGAATCCAGATTCATTCAGAAGGAGAAGGTGTAGTTGAATTTGTGGATGCCAATGAAATTCATGTTCGCTACGAAAGAAACGAAAATCAGAAACTGGTAAGCTTCGAAGATGATCTTAAGATCTACAAGCTCACCAAATTCATGAAGACCAACCAGGAAACCTGTATCAATTTGCGTCCTGCAGTTAAAAAAGGACAAAGAGTGAAACTTGGTGATTTCCTTACGGAAGGTTATGCAACAAAAGATGGTGAACTGGCTCTAGGAAGAAACCTGAAAGTGGCGTTCATGCCCTGGAAAGGTTACAACTTTGAGGATGCTATTGTTATCAGCGAAAAAGTTGCACGTGAAGATCTGTTTACTTCAATCCATATTTCAGAATACGAATTAGAAGTAAGGGATACTAAATTGGGAGAAGAGGAATTGACTCCTGATATTCCCAACGTTTCTGAAGAAGCAACAAAGGATCTCGATCAGCATGGAATTATCCGCATCGGTGCCCAGGTTAAAGAAGGAGATATCCTTATTGGAAAGATCACTCCTAAAGGAGAAAGCGATCCTACGCCTGAAGAAAAACTGCTTCGCGCGATCTTCGGTGATAAAGCAGGTGATGCAAAAGATGCGTCTTTGAAAGCTCCAAGTGGAACAGAAGGTGTGGTAATTGGAAAGAAGCTTTTCCAGAGAGCGAAAAAAGACAAGAATGCAAAAGTTCGTGAGAAAGCTGCAATTGAAAAACTGGAGAAGATCCACGAGCAAAATGAGAAAGATTTACTCGAAGTACTGATCAGCAAGTTGCAGGTACTTCTGAAAGATAAAAACTCTGCAGGTGTAACTAACAACTTTGGTGAAATGCAGATAGGAAAGAGCGCGAAGTTCAATCCGAAAAATCTTGCTACACTCGACTACCAAAATATCAACCCGTTAGGCTGGACAGGCGATGCAAAAATCGACGACCAGATCAACACACTTCTTCATAACTACAATATCAAGTTCAATGAAGAATTGGGAAGATATAAGAGAGAGAAATTCAACATTTCAATTGGTGATGAATTGCCTGCAGGGGTATTGAAACTTGCAAAAGTTTACCTGGCAGTGAAACGCAAATTGAAAGTGGGTGATAAAATGGCGGGTCGTCACGGTAACAAGGGTATCGTTGCAAAAATCGTTCGTGCAGAAGATATGCCGTTCCTGGAAGATGGAACTCCGGTTGATATTGTTCTGAACCCGTTGGGTGTACCAAGCCGTATGAACCTTGGGCAGATCTATGAAACCGTATTGGGATGGGCTGCAGAAAAATTAGGAGTGAAATTCTCTACTCCGATTTTTGACGGTGCAACTAAAGATGAAATCGCAAGTTTCATTGATAAAGCAAATCTGCCTTCATTCGGACACACTTACCTGTGTGACGGAGAAACAGGAGAACGCTTCCACCAAAAGGCCACAGTTGGTATCATTTATATGATTAAGCTGCACCACATGGTGGATGATAAGATGCACGCAAGAAGCATCGGGCCATACAGTTTGATTACGCAGCAACCTCTCGGTGGTAAAGCACAGTTTGGTGGTCAGCGTTTCGGTGAGATGGAAGTATGGGCGCTCGAAGCATATGGTGCGTCAAACATTCTCCAGGAATTGCTCACGCTGAAATCGGATGATATTATCGGCCGTGCAAAAACTTATGAAGCGATTGTGAAAGGGGATAATATTCCGAGAGCAGGAATTCCTGAATCATTCAATGTATTGGTTCATGAATTGAGAGGATTGGGACTTGATCTGAAATTCGAATAACCCTCAGGGGAGTCGGATTTCCTTTTCAGATAAAAAATTTATAACGCCTTAAGTGGCGCAAATAAAAAAGCTCAAATAATATGGCTATCAAAAAAGACAATCGACCTAGGTCAACTTTCTCTCAGATCACCATCAGTCTTGCTTCTCCTGATGCAATTCTGGAAAGATCATACGGGGAAGTTTTGAAGCCTGAAACCATTAACTACCGTACTTATAAGCCGGAGAGAGATGGTTTGTTTTGTGAAAGAATATTTGGACCAGTAAAAGATTATGAGTGCGCCTGCGGAAAATACAAGCGTATCCGATACAAGGGTATCGTGTGTGACCGATGTGGTGTGGAAGTAACAGAGAAGAAAGTTCGTCGTGAGCGCATGGGTCATATTAAACTGGTTGTTCCTGTTGTTCATATCTGGTACTTTAAGAGCCTTCCTAACAAGATCGGCTACCTGCTGGGTGTGAGCTCCAAGAAAATGGAGAGCATTGTTTATTACGAGAGATATGTAGTGATACAGGCTGGTATTCGTGAGGACAGAAATTTGAAGATGGGTGATCTTCTTACTGAAGAAGAATACCTTGAGATTCTCGAAAATCTGCCCAAAG
Organism: Bacteroidota bacterium; assembly: GCA_003175935.1. Classification (GTDB taxonomy): domain Bacteria; phylum Bacteroidota; class Bacteroidia; order Chitinophagales; family Chitinophagaceae; genus PSRI01. The sequence goes on along the minus strand of PSRI01000057.1, from coordinate 28,171 downwards.
AAAATCAATACCTCCCAGATGATGATCCTCAAAAATTCATCGCGAAAATGGGTGCTGAAGCTGTTCATGACATGCTTCAGAGAATTGATCTCGATCAGTTAAGCTACGATCTTCGTAATGCTGCTGCTACTGAAACTTCACAACAACGTAAAGCAGATGCATTGAAGCGTTTGAGCGTTGTTGAATCTTTCCGCGATGCTAATTCAAGAATTGAAAACCGTCCGGAGTGGATGGTTATGCAATATATTCCTGTTATTCCACCGGAACTTCGTCCGCTTGTTCCCCTGGATGGTGGTCGTTTTGCTTCTTCTGATCTTAACGATCTATATCGTCGTGTGATCATTCGTAATAATCGTTTGAAAAGATTGCTGGAGATTAAAGCTCCTGAGGTGATCCTGAGAAACGAAAAACGTATGCTCCAGGAAGCTATCGATTCATTGTTCGATAACTCAAGGAAATCAAATGCGGTTAAGGCTGAAGGTGGTCGGGCCCTGAAATCATTGAGTGACGTATTGAAAGGCAAGCAGGGACGTTTTCGTCAGAACCTTCTTGGTAAACGTGTTGACTATTCCGGTCGTTCTGTAATTGTGGTAGGTCCTGAATTGCGTTTGCATGAGTGCGGCCTTCCCAAGGATATGGCAGCAGAATTGTTCAAGCCGTTTATCATCAGAAAACTTATTGAAAGAGGTATCGTAAAAACTGTAAAGAGCGCAAGGAAACTTGTGGATCGGAAAGAAGCAGTTGTTTGGGATATTCTTGAAAATATATTGAAAGGCCATCCGGTTCTTCTCAACCGTGCGCCTACGCTGCACCGTTTGTCAATCCAGGCTTTCCAGCCCAAACTGGTAGAAGGTAAAGCGATTCAATTACACCCGCTCGTATGTTCTGCGTTCAACGCCGACTTCGACGGTGACCAAATGGCGGTACACGTGCCGTTGAGCAGTGCTGCAATTCTGGAAGCACAGTTGTTGATGTTGTCATCGCACAATATCCTCAACCCGCAAAATGGTACTCCAATTACACTTCCTTCTCAGGACATGGTATTGGGACTGTACTACATTACAAAAGGGAAAAAATCAACTGCCACTGAAAAAGTAAAAGGCGAAGGCAAAGCTTTCTACAGTGCAGAAGAAGTCATCATTGCATACAATGAAGGACAGGTTGATCTTCACGCTCCAATCAGAGTGAAGGCTACAGTAAGAAAAGATAATGGTGATCTCGAAAAGAAACTGATCGAGACAACTGTTGGTCGTGTAATCTTCAACCAGTACGTTCCTGTTGAAGTAGGATTTGTGAATGCACTTCTTACTAAAAAATCGCTTCGTGAAATCATCGGAGACATCATCAAAATAACTAACGTTCCAAAAACGGCTAAGTTCCTTGATGATATTAAGCAGCTTGGTTTCCGTATGGCCTTCAGAGGTGGATTATCATTTAACATTAATGATCTTGTTATCCCTGAAATGAAACAGGAGCTGATTGATTCAGCAGCTGGTGAGGTTCAGGAAGTTTGGGATAACTATAATATGGGTCTTATTACCAATAACGAGCGTTACAATCAGATCATCGATATCTGGTCGCGTGTTGACACTCGTGTAACTGAAACTTTGATTCACGAGATGTCGTCTGACAAGCAGGGATTCAATTCAGTTTACATGATGCTTGACTCCGGTGCGAGAGGTAGTAAGCAGCAGGTTAAGCAGCTTGCAGGTTTAAGAGGATTGATGGCCAAACCACGTAAGAGTGGATCTACCGGATCAGAAATCATCGAGAACCCGATCCTTTCAAACTTCAAAGATGGATTGAGCGTATTGGAATACTTCATTTCTACACACGGTGCGAGAAAAGGTTTGGCGGATACAGCGTTAAAAACTGCCGATGCCGGTTACCTTACCCGTCGTTTGGTTGACGTTGCACAGGATGTGGTTATCAATGATGAGGATTGCGGAACCCTCCGTGGTATTGCAACCAGCGCATTGAAGGATAATGAAGATATCGTTGAGCCATTGTACGATCGTATTTTGGGACGTACTTCACTTCACGACGTTTACGATCCACAATCGGATGAATTAATCGTAAGTGCAGGTGATAAGATCAATGAAGATGTAGCGAGAAGAATTGAAGATAGCGGAATTGAAACTGTGGAAATTCGTTCGGTACTTACCTGCGAAAGCAAGCGCGGTGTATGTGTTAAGTGTTATGGTGTGAACCTGGCAACAGGTTACCTGGCACAGAAAGGTGATGCGGTCGGTATCATTGCCGCCCAATCAATCGGTGAGCCGGGAACACAGCTTACGCTTCGTACATTCCACGTGGGTGGTGTTGCGGGTTCTGCAGCAGTAGATTCTCAGTTGACTGCGAAATTCGAAGGAACTATTCAGTTCGACGGATTGCGTACCGTAACCGCAGAAAATAATGAAGGTGAAAAAGTTCAGATCGTAATCGGCCGTACTGGTGAATTGCGTATCATGGATGTGAAGAATGATCGTCTGCTCATCACAAACAACATTCCTTACGGTGCTACTTTGCTCGTGAAAGACGGACAAAAAGTAAATAAGGGTGATGTGATTTGTACATGGGATCCATTCAATAACGTAATTATCTCTGAGCAGGCAGGTTCTGTGAAATTTGAAAGCGTAATTGAAGGTATCACTTACCGTGAAGAAGCCGACGAACAAACAGGTCACCGCGAAAAAGTGGTTATCGAAACAAAAGACAAAACCAAAATTCCTTCATTAATTGTTGAAGGTAAAGAGGTGAAATCATACAACCTTCCTGTAGGCTCACATATAGGCGTAGACGAAGCCGAAAGTGTGAAAGCCGGTCAGGTAATTGTGAAGATCCCGCGCATACTTGGTAAGCTGCGTGATATCACGGGAGGTTTGCCTCGCGTAACAGAATTGTTCGAGGCACGTAATCCTGGTAACCCTGCTATTGTTTCCGAAATTGACGGTGTGGTAACTTTTGGTGCTGTGAAGCGTGGTAACCGTGAAATTATCATTGAGGCAAAAGATGGCGTGATTAAGAAATATCTCGTTCCGCTGACTCGTCAGATCCTTGTTCAGGATGGTGACTTTGTGAGAGCAGGTACATCGCTTTCTGATGGACAAACAGCTCCTGCAGATATTCTTAATATTAAAGGACCTTTCGCAGTTCAGGAATATGTGGTAAATGAAATCCAGGAAGTTTATCGCTTACAGGGTGTGAAGATTAACGACAAGCATATTGAAGTAATCGTGCGCCAGATGATGAAGAAGGTTGAAATTGTTGAGCCAGGTGACACTAAGTTTCTGGAGGAGGATCTGGAAGATCGCTTTGAATTTAATGAAGAGAATGACTGGATTTTTGACAAGAAAGTTGTGGCTGATCCAGGCGAATCTTCAAAACTTAGGGCAGGCCAGATCGTTAGTTTGCGTGAAGTGCGAGAAGAAAATTCTATTCTGCGCAGGAACGATAAAAAACTGGTTGAATATCGTGATGCAAAACCAGCAACATCTAAACCGGTATTGTTGGGAATTACCAAAGCATCTTTGGGAACACATAGCTGGATCTCAGCTGCATCGTTCCAGGAAACAACTAAGGTATTGAGTTCTGCTGCTATCCAGGGCAAAACAGATGAGATGATGGGATTAAAAGAAAACGTGATCACAGGACATCCGATCCCTGCTGGTACCGGATTGCGTGAATTTGATAATATGATCGTGGGAAGCAAGGAAGAATATGAATTGCTGCAAACTACCCGCGAAGCAATGAGCTTTGACGAAGAAGAATAAATTCCGATTCGGATGTGTAACGCATCCTGAAACAGGAAATGAAATCAGCAAAAAGGAGTAGAGTGATCTACTCTTTTTTGTTGTATTTTATCAGCTAAAAATGCCAGTTATTAATGATGATTTTATGGCATATTTCATTGGGGCCGGATTACTGTTAAGTGTTTACTAAAGTTCAATTTCGTCGTCCTTGTTCATTCACTAATTTTTCTAATTTGCAAAAAATCCTTCATGAGAAATTTTACCACTATTCTCTCTTTTTTGTTACTGGGCGCGGTTTGTGTCTTATTCTATCTTCATTACTCGCATTCAAGGCAGGTAAGTAGCCTGGCCGCCGAATTACATGCCAACGATACTTCAAAAAATAAACCGATTCGAATAGCGTATGTTGATCTCGACACGATTGATGCAAAATTTGAATTCTATAAAGAGAAGTGGGAAAATTTCGAGAAGAAAAAAGAAGGAATTGACAGGCAATTAAACGGCGCGTACCAGCAACTGGACGACAAGCGAGTAAATTTTCTAAAAAAAGGAAATGATATCACTCAGATAGAAGCGGAATCTTTCAAGCGTGATTACGACCAGCAATTACAATATCTCGAGGGCCAGAGAAGAAAAATGGAGCAGGATGTTTCCCAGGAAGCAATGGTTCTCAGGGACGAAATATTCAAAAAGATAAACGATTATCTCACGATTTATAGCAGGGAAAACGGATATACTTATGTGTTTTCCTATTCCAAAAACGCGAATGTTTTCTTATACCAGGACCCTGTGTTCAATATCACCAATGAAGTGATAGCAGGGTTAAACAAGATGTATAAGCGAACTGAGGAGAAAAAATAGTTTTCGTGTAATTGAATTTATTATCTTCAATTCCCGAGCGGATCCAGAAAAATGCAGGATTAGATCGGGAATTTTTATTTAATCAATATGAGCAATACCAAGACTGAATTCAAGCCCTCACTCGGATTATTAGATGCTACGATGGTTGTGGCAGGATCCATGATAGGTTCGGGAATTTTTATTGTTAGCGCAGATATTACACGCAACGTGGGATCTGCAGGATGGTTGGTTGCGGTGTGGGTTATTACCGGATTTATGACCATTACCGCAGCAGTGAGTTATGGTGAATTGAGTGGCATGTTTCCAAAAGCAGGGGGACAATATGTTTACCTGAAAGAAGCCTATAATCCGCTTGTTGGATTTCTTTATGGTTGGAGCTTTTTTGCAGTGATTCAAACTGGCACTATCGCGGCTGTTGCTGTAGCTTTTGCAAAATTTACTGGTTATTTTATTCCGGCACTGGATATAAAAGATCAGAATATTCTTTTACAAATCGGATCCTTCAAATTATATCCTGCGCAATTAGTAGCAATTGCTTTAATAGCATTCCTCACATTAATAAATACGAGAGGAATTAAAGAAGGTAAAATAATCCAGACCACTTTTACTATTTCAAAATTGCTGTCATTATTTGGACTTATTCTCTTTGGCTTTTTGCTTGTTAAGGAAAGTTTCTGGGGCCAAAACTGGCAATCAGGATTTCATTCCATGCAAGACCTTGGCGCAAAAAATGGCCAGGGTGTTTTGATCCCTACGGGTTGGAAAGAAATTTCAGGAGTAACATTAATGGGAGCAATTGCAGCAGCAATGGTTGGTTCAGTATTCAGCAGCGATGCATGGAACAATGTTACTTTTATTGCAGGTGAAATTAAAAATCCGAAGCGCAATATCGGACTGAGTTTATTCCTGGGTACACTAACGGTTACGGTTATCTACATTACAGCGAACCTGATGTACCTGCATGTTCTTCCGCTGAATGAAATTGCATTTCCTACTGAAGACCGCTTGGCTGTTGCGGCTGCCAATGTCATTTTTGGAGATGCCGGTAGAGCAATTATTGCCGTTCTCATCATGGTTTCAACTTTCGGATGCATCAATGGTTTGGTGCTTGCAGGTGCCAGGGTATACTATACCATGGCACAGGATGGATTGTTTTTTAAGAAGGCAAGTTCCCTCAACAAAAATGCCGTTCCTCAATGGGCATTGTGGACCCAATGCATTGTGGCTTCCCTGTTATGCCTTAGCGGAAAATATGGCGATTTGTTGGACATGGTTTCGTTTGTAGTTGTAATCTTCTACGTTCTGACTATTATTGGCATTTTTATTATGAGGAAGAAGAGCCCCAATGTAGAACGTCCTTATAAAGCTTTTGGATACCCGGTACTGCCTTTTATTTATATCGTGATGGGTATTAGTTTTTGTACCCTGCTTATCTTCTATAAGAGCAACTACACCTGGCCCGGTCTCATCATTGCTTTATTGGGAATACCTTTGTATTACATTGCAGTTTCAGGAAAAAAGAAAAATAATACAGCCGATTAATAAAATTGAACACAGGTGAACTTTGAACAGCTATTTGAGAAATTCAGGGACATCAAAATTGGTGTTATTGGAGACGTGATGCTGGACACTTACATGTGGGGTAAAGTTGATAGAATCTCGCCTGAAGCGCCTGTACCAATTGTGTCACTTGAAAAGAAGGAGTATAGGATTGGAGGAGCCGGGAATGTTGCGTTAAATATCGCTTCGCTTGAGGCAAAAATTTCTGTGCTTTCAGTAATGGGAAATGATGACGATGGTAAACATCTGAAAAAAATGTTTGAGGATGCAGGAATTAATACAGAATTCTTACTTAGCAGCCAAAATCGCATCACAACTAATAAAGTTCGCATCATTAGCCGCAATCAGCAAATGATGCGCCTGGATAATGAAATCACAAAAGATCTGGGTTATGAAGATGAAAATCGTTTGATTTTGGCGGTTCAGAATTTTGTGGCGCAGGAACGACCAGATGTAATCATTTTCGAAGATTACAACAAAGGTGTGCTAACGGAGCTGGTTATACGAAAAGTAATTGACCTTTGTAATAAAAACGGGATTATTACTGCAGTTGATCCCAAAAGGAAGAACTTTTTTGCATATAAAGGAGTGACGATTTTCAAGCCCAATTTAAAAGAAGTGAGGGAAGGACTTAATATCGTTCCTGAAGAATTGAATGATGCTGCATTTGCAGAAATTCATGAGGCTCTGGAGAAACAACTTTCGCACGAAATTTCATTTATTACACTTTCCGAAAGGGGAGTCTTCTTTCAAAAGGGAAAGGACCACAAGATTTTACCCTCGCACTTAAGAAATATCGCCGATGTAAGCGGAGCCGGCGACACAGTAATTGCAGTTGCTGCTTTGGTTTACGCCGTTACAAAAGATCCTCATGCCATGGCGGAAGTCGCCAATATTGCGGGCGGATTGGTATGTGAAGAGGTTGGCACGGTGGCGATCAGGAAGGACAAACTTCTTGATGAATGCAATTTGCTTCTCGATTGACACAAATGGAAGGATGATCTGCAATCATCCTGTGTTTATGCGTTGCAGATTTCTCGCTTCGCTCGAAATGACAAGAGAGAAGGTGGAAATGCGCGTGCGCGTAATGCAAAAAGACAAATGATTCACGACTTCTCAAGCACGTCGGTTTTCATCAATTGGCATTTGTAGTCAGATTTCTTCCCGATAGCCATCGGGACAGTCCTTCGGACGCGCCTCGAAATGACGAGCGAAGGATGATTGACGTATCCTTATGCAGGTCGGTTTTCATCAATTGGCATTTGCAGCCAGATTTCTCGCTTCGCTCGAAATGACAGGGGAGGAAACGACGTAAATCATTAATTTGCCCCAAAATGCACCTGATGAAGAAATTTGCTGTTATTGTTGCGGGCGGTTCGGGATCCAGAATGGGAACAGATATGCCCAAGCAATTCCTTTCTTTACAGGGCAAACCTATCCTTCAACGGAGCCTCGAGGTTTTTGCAAATACTTTCCCTGATATACATTTCATTGTGGTATTGCCGGAAAAATATTTTAATGAAGGAAAGCTGTCTGCAAATAATTCCGGTATTTCCATTCCCGCATCATTTGTTTCCGGAGGTGCAACGCGATTTGAATCTGTCAGGAATGGATTAGCTAAGGTTGAAAAAAACTCCATTGTATTTGTTCACGACGCCGTACGGTGTTTGGTTTCCCGGGATTTAATCGAGCGATGTTATTACCAGGCCGTCGATAAGGGGAGTGCCATTCCGGCAATTGAAGTAAAGGATAGTTTGAGAATGGTGCTTTCGGGAAGAACCGAGGTGATTGATCGCACAAAAATTCGCAGCATCCAAACGCCGCAAACTTTCCAAAGTGATATATTATTGGCGGCATTCTCTCAGCCGTACCATGAATCATTTACAGATGAAGCCACTGTTGTTGAATCGTATGGCCAGGCTATTCATCTCATACCGGGGGAGGAGCACAATATTAAAATCACATCTCCGATTGATCTCCAAATTGCCGAAAAAATTCTGGAAGGAAATTAAACGCACTTTATTTTGCCAGTTTAAACCATCTGAGTGGCCATGGCAACCTGTTTATTATTAAGTGGGGGTAATTAATTTCTGCGGGACCAAATTGTGAATCAAAAAAAGCAATCCCTTCATCATCTGATCCCTCAAACCTGAAAATTTTATTTTGTCCACAATTATCGCGTATGGCCCTGTCTGTTAGTAAATAGAAAGCGCCTGATTCCTTTCCTTCTTTAATGCTTCCGCCAAGGATCGAATAGACAAATTTTTCATCTTTAAACAGGAGATAAGAGGCCAAAATCTTGCCTCCGGAGCTTGCTTGGTAGGTTACCGTATGCATTTTTCCGAATGGATTGTTGCAAGCGTTGAGAAGACCCAGATAATCCGGTGATTTTATTTCCTGATGGCTTCCCGAATAATGTCTCCTGTAAAATTCAATTATATCTTCGGCAGGGACCTCATCTTTTATTTCTATTTTTAGTTCCTTTGCTTTTGCAAGCATTCTGTTCGCGAGGCGTTTGTAACCAGAAGCCACTTGTGAATAGTCATCTAATTTCAACAAAAGATTTCGCCGTTTTCTGAATGCAAAATTTGGGGACAACTGATCAGATAAGTTTGTCTCGTTAAGCTGGATGTCCACCAATTTAAATAAGGATGGAATTGCGAATAAAAACTCGTTAATAGTTTTATCTGATAAATCTCCGATGATTCCCAGGGATGCGGCAAATGGTGGCTGATACAAATAAGTAAAACCGAATTTCTTCCTTGATGTTAGCGGCATCACAACTTTGTAATCTGAAGTGAGCAGTGCACTCCAGCCTGGTGAAAACGCGTCCAGCATATTTGTATTGGCATAAATAAGTCCGTTGGCAGCCGATTCCACTCTGGCATTCCATCTCCCTTCATCAATATCTTTGCGGGCGACAAATTGTATGCGATTATTTTCTGAATTCATTCTGAATTACAGGAGGAAAATACTCTTTATTTTTTTGTAGTTGATATTCTGGATGTCTATGCTGAATGATATCCTTTGCCAGAAATCATTCCCGGGAGTCGATTTAAAGTAATCCCTGTATTGATTGCTGTACAACAAGGGAACATAAATATTAACCAGGTCTTTTATGAGTGAGATTTGTAAGCCTGCATCGTAAAGGAATTTGGGTATGGTAGAATTTTTCGACCATACGTCTCCGTAAGTTCCTACATCCAAAAACAATTTTAAGGGAATTTTTATTGGAAGGATACTGAGTGGATTGATGCGATCCGGAATTGTAGATGTAAAATTCATTGATGCCAGCCAATTGTCTGTTTTTCCAATTTTAGAATTCAGATAATCAGTCCGCACTTTGAATGCACCATCGCGAATCATGATTTGTTGTGAATTAAAGCCTTCAAAATCATTCCTGCCAAAAAAATAATTGCTGTAGGTATAGTCTTCTTCTCCTTTTGGACCGGTCATATTGAGATGGTAACGATCGGTATTGAGTTCTTTTTCATTGGTTTTATTTCCCAGATAAAAGAATTTGCCTGCAAACCATCTGAAATCAATTCCACCTTTTCCTGAGTAATTGAAAAAATAATTACCCGTAAAAGCTGCCTTGCCAAAATCCTCAGCAACTTCAAATTGAAGTTCCCAGTGGTATGGATACAGTTCCCTGCTGTTATCTGTAACATACCTCATTTGACTAATGTTGGTATATTTTTTATTAATGGAATAAGTTTCAATATTATTAATTGTATCAACAAAAGAATGCAAGTGATCCTCCGAAATAAAATAGGATTTGATCTGGAAAAAACGAAGTAGCTGGCTTCGCGGATCGCTATTTTTAAATTCAAACCTGGCTTGTGGAACCAATTTTGTGAAACCCATATAATTTCTATTTCCAGATGAATCTGTGTATTCATTCATTGAAAATTTGGCAAAGGTGGTTCCGATTTCAACTTTTTGAAACACATTTTTGGGAAACCAGGTGTAGGTGGCCCTGTCGATAGTATTTATTGTTTTGCTCCTGGTTGCATACATTGCCGATGCCAGAAATTGAAATTTAGTATAGGGAAGATTGTAATTATGAAGCATGAGACCAGGCATAGCGCCATCATAAGCATTTATTCCCATAATTGGCGAGAGGCTGATATAATGATATTTGTTTTCGGGATCTAAATGGGCGATGAATGAAAATTTCAATGGTTTTTTTCTATTTGGTGAGAGACTGCCGGTGGCATCAAGTAATTGGAAAATACTATCCAGATTTTTACCGCTCGTCTTTTCTAAAACTGCCTTGAAATCCTCGGGCATTGGATGTTTGTATTTCCACGTAGAAAAATACGCGTGCATACAGGAGTCAAAAGTTGGCTGGCCCAATTCCTTTTCCATCAGCTTCATCCATTCCCCGGTTTTGTGATAAACGACAAGAACATAATTCAGCGGAGTATATGCGACAGAGCTTTCGTTTATGGGTTGGTCTTTGTGTACGGATGCTATCGTTTCGAAGCCTACTTTCTCGAAATCATATTCGGATAGCCCAACATTGGAACCAAGGCTGATTATTTTAGGATTACCATATTTCTTAGCAGTATATCTCCGGTCATAAAAAGTGTTAATGCCTTCATCCATCCAAGGATGGTCTCTTTCGTTGCTGCCCAAAACGCCATAAAACCAGTTATGTCCGATTTCATGTTGCACGGTTTCGTCAATAGTAAGTGTATCGGGCAGTGCAGAAAGTAAAGTGATTGTTGGATATTCCATTCCTCCATTTGAAGGCAGAGGCATTTGTACCACGCTCACTACCGGGAAAGGATATTCGCCAATCCATTTTGATCTCAATGAAACTGCATCTTTCATATATGAAATGCAGTTTTTCCATTTTTCAAATTGATCGGGCATCACGTAGGCAAAGAGATCTATGACTCTTCCAGAAGGAAGTTGAAGGGTGTCATGTCTTACAACAAACCTCATATCTGCAAACCAGGCGAAGTCGTGAATATTATTCTCCCTGTATATTAAAGTTTTTAAGGTCGATGAGGGCTGAGGTACTATGGGAGTTTTAGTTTTTTTTGCGCCAATCGCAACAGGTTTTTTAGGTGTTGGATTTTTGACTTCGCCACGCTCTTCCAGGCTAAGTTTTTTTGGATTGATTTCAACTGCTCCCGGTCTTTTGGGGCCCGCATTTTTTGCCGGCCGATGCTCAGGATTTCCACCATTGCTGAGATACAACAACCAGGTTTTCTCACTTTCAGTTTGAAGCTCACCTGTGGCTGCAACGATAAAATTTTCGGGGAGTGTAATTTTTACTTCAAAATTCCCAAACTCACTATAAAATTCGCCCTGATCCAAATAGGGCATGGGGTGCCAGCCATTTTTATCGTATACTGCCGGCTTAGGATACCATTGTGTGATTTGGTAAGATTGATCAATATGGCCTCCTCTGGAAAAATTATAAGGGAGTCTTACATGAAATGGGGTTGTAATTTCAATCGTGGCACCAGGAGGGAGTGGCTGATTTAAATTGAGTCTAACTACATCCTGAAAATTGGGATGGTCCGTTACTTTTAAAGGAACATCATTTACTCTAAAGTCAAGTCGATTGATATACCCCTTTTGATCTTTGGATGAAAAATAGAAATCTGTTCTACCGATTTGCAGCAACTGATCACTAAAAGCCGTTTTATCATTTTTAAATGCATTTGGCCAAAGATGGAACCAAATAAAAAGGAGTGTGTCGGGCGAATTATTGGTGTATTGAATTCTTTCAAAAGCGTCCAGCGTTTTTTCAAGCGTGTTAAGAGTTACGTCTATTTTATAATTGACCTGTTGTTGCCAATATGCATTTTGGGCAGGAACCAGTTTTGCGAGAAACAATAATAATATGAATGAAACCAGGCGTTTCACCAAATCAATGGGTTTCATCAAAAATAGCTGAAAATAGTCAATGATACAGAAGGTGAATTTGAAGCTTATTTATTGCCCTTTCCCCAATAGCATAGTCCTGAGGGTATGGATCATAATTTTAAAATCAAGCGCCAGTGAAATATTTTCGAGGTATACGAGGTCATACTGCATTCTCTCAATCATTTCATCCACGTTTTTTGCATAGCCAAATTTCACCATGCCCCAACTGGTGATGCCTGGTTTCACTTTCAGAAGGTAATTAAAATAATGATTCTTGCTATTGATTTGATCAATATAAAACTGACGCTCCGGCCTTGGACCAACCAGGCTCATTTCTCCAATAAGTACATTCCATAGCTGAGGCAGTTCATCAATTCGCCATTTTCTCATAGTTCTTCCCCATTTTGTTATACGCGGATCGTTGCCCGAAGAAAGAGCCGGGCCATTTTCTTCAGATCCTGTAAGCATCGATCTGAATTTGTGTATCCTAAACGGTCTTCCCTTGTATCCAATTCTTTCCTGCGAAAAAATTATCGGTCCGGAAGATGAAAGTTTTACTTTAATGGCAGCATATAATAAAAGTGGTGAAAGGATAACCATTCCAAACAAAGAAATTAAAATATCGATTACTCTTTTGAAATATAGTTGCCAGTCGGGCATGAGCCCAGTCTTGATATCAATGAGCATTGCATCAAGCACGTTGCTTGTTCGAACAGAACCAGAAATGATATCGAGCGTATTTGGTGCGATTTTCATTTCAATTTCCCTGACTCCTAAGCGATGAATAATTTCTTCGGTGAGATTTGAATGAAAATTTCCAACTGCAATAATTGCCTGGTCGGGATTGTTTTGATTTACGATTGTCTCCAGGTTAGTTAAATCGCCCAGTGATATGAGTTCTTCCTCCATTTCAAAAGAATCAGGACTATTCGTTTTCACATACCCGATAAATTTATATCCCAGCCAGGCTTCATGTTTTTTGATATCACGAAAAATTTTCAGTGCCGTTGGATTGTTTCCAATAATGAGCGCACTAAACCAAACCTTGCCATCTACCAATTGTTTTTTGGCCATGCTCAAAATAAATAATCTGCCCAGCCAGATAAAAATAAAATGCAGTAACAGCAATGAAAAAAAAGCACTATAGTAATAGTTGTAATTTCCTTTGGCATCGTCAAGAATGATTAGAAAAAAAATTCCCATGCAGCCAATTAGTACAACTATGAAGGTGGATGTGAGTTCAAAGAGTCTTGATTTTTTATATAATGATTGGTGATAAGTGCCCACCAATGTAAATAGCAAAAGCCAGCCTGTGGGAATGCAAAATAGTTCGAGGATAAGATTTGAATTATCAAATGAAATGGTTGCCGGTCTTTGTATTTCTCCCAGCATCAGTTGTCGGATGAAATAGAAAAATGTCCAGGCAATAGCAGCTGAAATAAAATCTGTGAGGGCGTACCAACCTATATGGATTTTAGTTTGCCGGTTCATGATGTGATCAACGTTGCGATTAATGCACAACGTATTTTGCTGCCTGAATTTTTTGCAGTATTTGATGTGCCACATCCATCGCCATTAGGCCATCTTCAACGGTCACGGCCGTGGGTGTATTCCCCGTAATAGCATTTTTAAAAGATTCCAGTTCCAGTTTAATTGCATTTGCATCCGGGATTTCGGGATTAGCTATAGCGATGGTTCTTGTTCCATTTGGAGTTTCAATATCAAAAGTGAATGCCTGCTCATTCTCATCAGTTTTCAATTTGATGATTTCTGTTTTCTTTTCAAGGAAATCGATACCGATATAAGCGTCTTTTTGGAAGAAGCGCATCTTTCTCATTTTCTTCATGGAAATTCTGCTCGAGGTAAGATTGGCGACGCATCCGTTATTAAATTCAATTCGCACGTTGGCTAGGTCGGGTGTGTCGGTCATAACAGCTACTCCGCTGGCAGAAATATTTTTTACATCACTTTTTACAATTTTTAAAATGATGTCGATATCATGAATCATTAAATCCAGTATCACACTTACTTCAGTTCCTCTTGGATTGAATTGCGCCAGGCGATGCACTTCAATAAACATGGGATTAAGTTCAATCCCCGTGAGTGCCAGAAATGCAGGGTTAAATCTTTCCACATGTCCCACCTGAAATTTCACGTTAGCTTCCCTGGCAAGTTTCACAATTTTTCTTGCCTGATCCATATTATCGGCAAGTGGCTTTTCTACAAAAACGTGACGACCTTTTCGCAACGCTAATTCGCACAATTCGAAATGATAGGTAGTTGGGGCAACGATATCTACTGCATCACAGTTTTCAATGAGTTCCTCCGGATCTTCAAATCTTTTGAGATTATATTTTGCGGCGACTGCGGCAGCATTCGCATCGTTAGGATCATAAAATCCAACCAGTTTCACTCCCTGAATCTCCTTCCAGTTGTTCAAATGAAATTTACCCAAATGGCCCACTCCAAGGACCCCGACATTTAGCATAGAATCTCTTTTAAAGCTCCAAAGATATCAGTTATTTAGGTTGAAGGAAGTTTTTGCGTGGCAGATTGAAAATTATGGCTTTATCTATCAAAAATGCAGGTTTTAAGGGGATCATATTGCCTCTAAAAACCAGAATGGCGGACCATTTTAATAGTTCGCCATCCAGATTAATGGAGTCCCTGGTTGAACCTAAGAATGATCAGTTAAAGAATTCTTCCTGAATGATCTTTCCATTTTTCACTTTATATACGCATAGTTCAGAATCCTTTGACCTGGGCTTACCTTTCATGGTAGTGTCCATGGTCAATTTAAATGCAATGGAATCACCCGCAACCAGTGGCTCGGACACTGCAATTTCGTGCAAGTCAGAAACCATTTGTTGATACTTATGGCCCTTTTCGATAATTGCATCCAAACCCTTTGTTTCCCTGGGAAATCCCTGCATTGATTCCTGTTCAATACTAACGGCATCATTAGAATAGAATTCCTTTTGAGCCTGCTCAAATTTTCCTTTTCGGCATAGTTCTGCCAGGCGGGAAGCCAGTTGAGTATTATCCATAACACAGTTTTAAATAATTTGCACAAACCCTTTGCCACAGATGGTTAGCCCTGAGTTATTTTATTGAGAATTTGAGCTAAATATTTAAAATATAAGTGGGTGCTCAATGGTGAAGTTTGTTTCCGATGATTGCCTATTTTTTGACTCACATGCTAATAATTAACCTGAGATTTCACGAACTGTGTTCATATTCTTATGTAGGTACTTAGTACCAGGTATTGAATCATGCGTCTTTGTGAGAAATCAACATTTGATTGGCGTACATGATTTCATCCTGGTTAATCGTATGTCCCATGTGAGGATAAATTTTCACAGTCACATTGGCATTCATATTTTTTATCAAATTAGCACTGGATTGAACTCTCTCGACTGGAACATGGGGATCGGGATCACTACTGCCTAAAAAGAAAGGAGTCTGTTGAAAATCCCCAATGTATTGTTCTGAATAAATTCTATCTCCAATCAATCCTCCGGTAAATGCTAATACGCCACCAAATATGCCTGCATTTCGTGTAACAAACTCAAGAGTGAGACAGGCACCCTGTGAAAATCCCAGGAAGAAAATGTTTTCCCTGCTAATTCCCATATCAGTAATATCAATCACCATTTCGTTTAGAATTGCCAATGCTGATGATAACCAGGGTTCATTTTCTTTTGGAGGAGCCAGGAATGAATAAGGATACCAGGTGTGATTTGTTGCCTGGGGAGCAAGCAGACTGAATCCTTCAACATCAAGATTAGATGCGAAGGAAAGAATATTTGCAGCTGAAGAGCCCCGACCGTGAATCATAATGAGCACTCGTGAATCAGGGTTCAGAGGCTTTCCTGCAGAGAGAATATTTTTTTGGTGCATTATTTATAATTGTTGAGATCAAGTTTTACAGTTGCCAGGGATTTTTCAATTTCCTGTCTGTGTGGTTCGTATTGTTGTGGCAATTTGAGAGATTCACCCAGGTGTTCCTTTTGTTCGTCTACCGCAAAGCCAGGTCCAGCTGTTGCTACTTCAAATAAAACTCCGCCTGGTTCTCTGAAATAAATTGAAGTAAAATAATTTCTGTCGAGGACAGGTGTTGGATTTAACATCCGTTTTAAAATCCTGTTGCGAACTTCCAATTGTGAAGCGGCGTCAGGCGTTGCGAAAGCGATGTGGTGAACAGTTCCGCCGCCCGCTAAACCGCGCAATTTATCAGGAGTGCAAAGAATATCTACAAAGTTCCCGGGAGCATTTGTAGCAGCAAATCGAAAGCGGTTTCCTTTTTCTACAATTAATTTATGATCGAGTTGATCTGTGAGCAAATTGGCAGTACGTTCATAACCTTCTTCCCAAATCTCCACATTATAAAAGCCGCGGATAGAATTTTCTATTGGAATATTTCCGTAGGTAAAACCATTTCTGGTATCGTCATCATTAAAAACCAATTCCAAGCCCAGTCCATCGGGATCTTCGAAATAAACAACCAGATCGGTGTCGAATCTTTCTTCGGGATCTTTATGTGCAATATTAAATTTTGACAATCGCTGCTGCCAGTAATCAAGCGATGCAAGTGGCACAGAAAAGGTCGTTGTGTTGAGCATTCCTTTTCCGTGACGACCTGCAATAATTCCTTCGTAGGGAAAAAATGTTAGAATAGATCCCGGATTTCCCATTTCATTCCCGTAATAGAAATGATAGACATCGGGAGCGTCGAAATTGACCGTTTTTTTTACCAGTCTTAAACCCAATATTCCGCAATAGAAATCAATATTTTTTTGTGCTCCGCCCGAAATAGCGGTTACGTGGTGGATGCCTGTTACGAGCTGGCTCATATGTTATAAAGTTAGTTTGATCAGGGTCGCAAAATTAACTCAAAATCATATTATGAATATTTTGATGTTTTGGTGTCGACGCCATTAGATTTGAGCAAAGAATGGGTATGAAGTTCAAGGTGAAAAAATCAGATTTAAACCAGGTTCAGGCTTTGCGTTTATTGTTTTTGCATGAAGCTAACCTTCAGTTTATCAGAAACGCATTTCATGAACGAAAATGGTCCGATTTATACGCATTCGAAATGGATGGAGTTCGCGTTGGTTATGGAGGCATAAGTGGGAGTGAAAGATCCAATCGGGATACTATTTTTGAATTTTATGTTTTACCAACTTACCGAAAATACTCACGGGAATTTTTTGCTGAGTTAATCAAAAAATCTGCAGCAAAATACATCGAATGCCAAACGAACGACAAGCTCTTACACAATATGCTTCTGGAATTCGCGACTAAGATCGAGACGCAGGCAATTTTATTTTCCGATCATCGAACTACGGATCTGAAACCGGAAAATGTTGAGGTTCGACTGAGAACTGCAACAGATAAAATTTTCGAGCACAAGGTTGAACCCGAAGGTGATTATGTGATTTTAGAAAATGATGAAATAGTCGCTACAGGTGGTTTTCTTACGCACTATAATTTTCCTTATGCTGATTTATACATGGAAGTAAAAGAAGATCACCGTCGCAAAGGTTATGGTTCATACATCATCCAGGAAGTAAAAAAATATTGCTATCTCGCAGGCCGCGTCCCCGCGGCGAGGTGTAATGTCGACAATATCGGTTCGCGCTCAACGCTTCTTAAAGCAGGAATGATGATATGCGGTTATAAGGTCAGCGCACTCATAAAAGTTGAAGGTTGAAGGTTGCCTGCCTGCCGGCAGGCAGGAATGTTGAATGTTAGTTGAACGTTGAAGGTTTGTTGAAGGTTGCCTGCCTACTCGCCTTCGCGAAGCTCCAGCGAAGCAAGGCCGGCAGGCAGGAAAATTTGTTTTGGGTTTAAGGTTTATGGTTTATTGTTTTTTGTTTATTGTTTTTTGTTTTTTGTCTAGGTACTAGGTACTAAGTACTAAGTACTTGGTACTAGGTACTCACTTAATTTCCATAAAACTCACTGCTGCACCGCCGCCTGCGACAAGGTTCAGATCCAGTTCGTCGATTGAAGAAACAGTTCGCTCAGTAATTTTGTACGATTCGGGATTGTTATGCAAGTCGGCATTGTCGCCATCAGCATAAATGCGGGCCCTGTATTTTTTCCCCCTGTCTAGAAAACCCAGCGAGATTTTGGTCTTTCGGCTATTCTCATCAGTTATGGCTCCTAAGAACCAGTTGCCTTTTCCCTTTTCTTTTCTTGCAATAGTCAAATAATCTCCCGGTTCAGCCTCAAGAATTTTTGTATCATCCCAATCAACCGGTACGTCCTTAATGAACTGAAATGCGTCCATATGCCCTTCGTAATTTTCAGGAAGATCAGCAGCCATTTGAATTGGTGAATATAAAGTAACGTACAGGGCTAACTGCTTTGCCAAAGTTGTTTGAACCTGGCGCCCTGCTACTTTGGAATATCCTCTCAACTTAAAAATACCAGGAGTATAATCCATTGGTCCGCCCATCAATCTCGTAAATGGTAAAATCGTTTCATGCTCAGGTTTGTTTCCAAATTCGCTAAAGGCATTATACTCATTTCCCCTGGCGGCTTCACAGGCAAGCCAGTTTGGATAAGTTCTTTGCAATCCAGTAGGTCTTACCGGTTCATGCATATCAATCATCACATGATATTGCAATGCTTTTTTCGCTGCCCTTTCATAGTGTCTTACCATCCATTGCCCGTCATGATATTCTCCTCTCGGAATAATTTTTCCAACATAACCCGTCTTCACTGATGTGTATCCAAATTTATTCATCAGTCTGAATGCTGTATCCATTTGTCTCTCATAGTTTGTTGCCGAACCGGAGGTTTCATTATGCATAATCATTTTCACACCTTTCGATTTTGCATAACTGGAAATTTCTTTGATGTCAAAATCCGGATAAGGAGTAACAAAATCAAAGACATCTTCTTTCCATTTTCCAAACCAGTCTTCCCAACCTGTGTTCCACCCTTCAACCAAAACAGCTCCAATATTATTTTTTGCGGCAAAATCGATATATCGTTTTACGTTTTGAGTATTTGCACCGTGGCGATGATTGGGAATTAAATTTCCATGCGCATCAGTACTATCCGGGAAATCAGAATAACTCCAGGTAGCTTTTTCAGTTTGCATTTCCCACCATACTCCCACAAATTTTGTGGGCTTGATCCAGGAAGTGTTTTTAAGTGTTGTGGGCTCATTTAAGTTCAAAATCATTTTCGAAGCGAGTATATCCGCAGCATTGTCGCTCACAATTATTGTTCTCCATGGAGTCAGGGCAGGAGCATGTAGAAATGCCTTGGATCCAACCGGGTCAGGAACTAAAGTTGATGTGAGTATGAAATTATTTCTATCGACATGCAATTGCATGGCAGGATAATTAACGAGTGCCGCTTCATGAATATTAATGTATAACCCATCATTGGTCTTCATCATCAATGGGGTTTGCACACCATTAGGGTCCGGAGCAACGCGAACAGCAATGTCGGTTGATTTTTTTACGAGCTCAGTATTATCCACTTCGCTCAAACGACTTGTCGTATAGGGGTATTCATTAGTATCGTAATCAGCCGGAATCCAGAATGTTTTATGATCTCCGCCCATATGAAACTGGGTTACTTCATCCTTCACAACAAAATATTTCAGCCCGGGCTGCAGGGGAAATTCATATCTGAATCCCACTCCATCTTCAAAAACCCTGAAAATAATATTCAACAGGTTTCCCGATTGTTTTTGTCGAAGTCTTACAGTCAGCTCTTCATAATGATTGCGAATATTCTTCACTTCTCCCCACACAGGTTGCCAATTTTGATCGAAAGAATTTTTCCTGGTGCCAATCACTTCAAAATTCTTATCCAGGTTCTCGTCTTCTGCTAGCACCATTCCCAAATGTGAAGCTTCAATCACTGCCTTGCCATTAAAACTTACCTCATAATTAGGTCTGCCATATCCATCAAGAAAAAGATGCAGGTTAGTCTTACCCAACCTAAGGTTGCCGATTTCCTGGGCTGAGGTTGAATTCAAAATCAAAATAAATAGCGGACTTAAAAACAAATTGCGGGCTGACATAAAATCGGGAGGGCTTTAGTGAGGGATTTTGCGATTGCGCTGCAAAATAATCAACCATCGGAATCTTTAGAAGGATGGTGAAATTTTCCCCCAAATATTTTTTTTGATTATTCATATTGATGTCGCAAATACTGCAACATGTTTTCCGTCCAAAAGTCTATACAAATATCTTGTATCAATATCGAACGAACCCTGTATCGAAAGGGAACAATTTCTTAGTCTGGGCATATTATAAACATTTCAGAATCAAAGGTTTCATTCTTGGTTTCATTCTTGAAGAACAGAATAAAAATATATTTAAGAATCGGTGAGAATTAGCAACACATGAATGAAGGGAAAATCTGGAAGCTGATCGCCAAGATGCTTACGGGCGACGCTTCAAAACGAGAATTGAGGAAGCTGGAAAGTCTTTTAGTGCAGGACCCTGAAATCTACTATTTCACGCAAGTCATGAGAGAGGTTTGGAGGACCAAACAGTTGAACGTTGAAAGTTGCCTGCCTGCCGGCAGGCAGGAAGGTTGAAGGTTAAACTGCGGCTTTGCTAAACTTTGCGTCTTGCCTGCCTGCTCGCCTTCGCGAAGCTCCAGCGAAGCAAGGCCGGCAGGCAGGGCGTGAGGTATTACGAAATTAACTTTAATAGCATGTTTAGAAACTATTTTAAGACTGCCTGGCGCAATATTGTGCGCAGCAAGGGATACAGCGCACTTAATATTTTCGGCCTGGCCATTGGAATGAGCGTTGCATTGCTCATTGGTTTGTGGATGTATTATCAGTACTCCTTCGACAGGTTCCTCCCCAATTACGAACGACTTTACCAGGTTCGCAGAAATTTCTGGAGCAATGGTGATACGCTTACTTTCAGTACCACTTCTTTGAAATTGGCAAATACGCTTAAGACCCAGGTTCCTGAAATAGAATATGTGGCTGAAAGTGATTGGATGGGCCCCCATGGATTAACTGTGGGCGATAAAAAATTTTACATGCGGGGCGCGCAGATTGGAGATAATTTTTTGAAGATGTTTGAATATCCTATGGTAGCCGGAAATCGGGCGACTGCCATGAGTGATCCATATTCAATCGTGATTACTCAATCCACTGCAAACGCATTGTTTGGTAATGAAGATGCTCTCAATAAAACAATCCGCTACGACAATAAGGATAATTTAAAAGTTACCGGCATCATTAAGGATCTGCCCGGGAATTCAAGTCTTCAGTTTGCATTTCTTGTACCGTGGACATATGTGGAACAAACCAACACTAATATAAAAAATAACCAGGGCAGTTACGGAAACAATGGCTACCAGATTTTTATCAAAACAAAACCTGGCGTTTCATACTCGCAGGTTGCAGCTAAAATCAGGAACATCGAACATACAGAGAAGGATAACACGAATGCGATGTATTCATATGTGATTATGCAGCCCATCAGCGACTGGCATCTTTTCTCAGAATATAAAAACGGTAAAGCTGTAGAGGGAATGATTGCGTATGTAAAAATGTTTGGTATCATTGGTGCACTTGTTTTACTTATTGCGTGCATCAATTTCATAAACTTAACAACGGCGAGATCTGAGAAGAGAGCGAGAGAGGTTGGTGTAAGAAAAGCAATTGGTTCGGAGAGAAAAGATCTCATCTTTCAATTTTTGATGGAATCTGTAATGCTCACTGTATTGGCATTTGCAATTTCTCTGTTGCTTGTTGAAGTGGCCCTACCGTATTTTAATACACTAACAGACTCCAAAATAGAAATGCCATTTGCCAGCATAGGCTTTTGGCTGATCATGCTTGTCTGTATAATTGTAACAGCGCTTGTGGCGGGAAGCAGGCCTGCATTTTATCTATCATCTTTCCAACCTGTGAAAGTTCTAAAAGGAACGCTTAATATTGGAAAAGCAGGAACACTGCCGCGAAAGATCCTTGTTGTTTTGCAATTCAGTTGTTCAATAGCGTTAATCATTAGTACTATCATCATTTATCAGCAAATTCAACATGCAAAAGACAGACCCTCGGGATATGATTTGAATCGCCTGTTAATTACTGATGCCAAAGGAGATCTCAATAAAAATTATACAGCTCTTAAAAACGAATTGTTGCAAATGGGAATAGTCAGTTCAATGACCTTTGCATCGAGTCCCGCTACTGATATTTATTGGCATACGGACCTGGATTTTTGGGAAGGTAAGAACGCCGGTGAAACTGTAGAAATGGGCGCCGTAGTTATTGGTGAAGATTATTTCAAAACGCTCGGAATGAAATTTGTCGAAGGAAGAGATTTTGTTAATAATAACGACACAACCAGCGTCATTTTCAACCAGGCCGCAATAAAAAGGCTTAGGATTAAGAATCCCATCAACCAAATAATAGGCTGGAATGATAAAAAATTTAAGATTGTTGGTGTGACGAATGACGCATTGATGATTTCCGCTTTTTCATCTGCTGATCCAACTATGTTCCTAACAACCCCTGATACGCAATATGAACTTTTGTATCGCCTCTCACCCAAAATCAAAACGCAGGAGGCCCTCACGCAATTAAATGGAATATTTAACAAGTACAATCCGGGCTATCCATATAAATTTGATTTCTCAGACGAGAATTATGCCCGAAAATTCAATATGGAAATGTTGATCGGAAAACTGTCCGGTCTGTTTGCGGGACTTGCCATTTTTATTTCTTGTCTGGGTTTATTTGGACTTGCAGCGTATATCGCCGAGCAGCGCACCAAGGAGATAGGAATCCGCAAAGTGTTGGGTTCATCCGTATCACAGGTTTGGTTGCTTTTATCGAAGGATTTCATTTTCCTTGTACTGATCAGTTGTTTCATTGCTTCGCCGATTGCATTTTATTTTCTCAACCAGTGGTTGTTGAAATATGATTATAGAATCGGAATCGGACCGTTAGTATTTGTGCTGGCAGCGGCAATAGCCGTTGTGATTACGCTAGTAACAATCAGTTTTCAGGCAATAAAAGCAGCACTGGCGAATCCGGTACGCTCTCTAAGAAGCGAGTAACAATTTCGCGCAAAGACGCGGAGTTTCGCAAAGACGCAAAGAGAAGTATCAAGTACTTAGTACCTAGTACCCAGACAAATCCAGTTAACTTCCGTGAATCTTAGTGACCTTTGTATTTTCGTGGTTCAAAAAAGATTTTTTTTAGCTGTAACAAATGTCAATTATAGCCGGATGAGAGTTTTGTTGATGGCCGAATCCGTCGTAACTTTCCCAAAAGGTCTTTTATGACTACCCACCAGGAAATGATGATCGACCAGGGATTGCAGGCATGGCAAACTCAATTCAAAAGATTTGATGATTTAATTAATAGCCTTTCTGATGAGCAACTCATGAATCAGGTGGCACCCAACAGAAATACCGGTTGGTATTTATTGGGGCATATGGTTGCCATTCATGATAAACTATCCGCCATGTTAGGTATTGGCGAGGTCCTTCATCCTGAACTTTACGAAGTATACGTACAAAATCCTGAATCAGCGAATCTTCCTAAAACTTCAATAGCAAAATTGCGACAGTGCTGGAAAGAAGTTCATGAAAATCTGCATAAGAGATTTTCCGAAATGGAAGCCGGGGACTGGTTTAAAAAACACACTGCAATTTCTGATGAAGATTTTGCCAAAGAACCTCATAGGAACAGATTCAATGTCCTCTTAAACCGTACGAATCATTTTGCCTATCACCTGGGGCAAATTGCGTTTTTAAAACCCCAAAATAAAGTATAGAGTACTTAGTATGTAGTACTTAGTATATAGTACTTAGTACTTAGACAAACCATAAACAACAAACAACCAACTACAAACTATCAAAATGTCACAAGCACCCAGAGTTGCCAATGGCAAAATTTGTTATGTAGAGATACCTGCCCAGGACGTGCAGATTTCCTCGAAATTCTACCAAAGTGTTTTTGGTTGGAGCATTAGGACCAGAGGCGATGGAGCGACTGCATTCGATGATGGGGTAGAAGTAAGCGGTGCATGGGTTTTGAATCGGAAACCTATGACGGAAGTGGGATTGATGGTATACGTGATGGTTGATGATATCAAAAAAGCAATTGAATCCGTAGTGGCAAATGGAGGCAAAATTGTGCAGCCCCTGGGTGGGGATCCTGGTGAACTCACAGCAAGGTTTAGCGATCCCTTTGGAAATATTCTGGGATTGTACCAGGAACCAGTTTAAGAATTAAAAGTCTTAACAACACTTTAAATTTTTTCTACAATATTTCCCGCAGCAAATGGTTTATTAGCTGTCTGGTCTGCTACATGCAGACTACACGCCAGAACCATTAACCATGACCATTGGCCGACGGATTTTTTTCCTCATTATTTTTTTGGTGTTAATCGCACCGTTCTTAATTTATAACCTGCTGTGGCTCTCCCATACTAAAAAGACCACGGCCAAAATGTGTTTTGTTGGCAAAACCATTAATGGCCAGTTTGAAAGAGTTTATTCTGTTTTTGAATTTTTTGTCGGGAACGACACTATTTTTTTTAATGGCCCCGATAATTTCATTTATACCCCAGGTCAATGTCTTCCGATAGTGTATACAAAGGATAATCCTGAAGATGCCAGGCTCGATTTGTTTTTGCCATTGTGGATGGATACGATAATGTCGGGTGGAGTTCCCGTATTGATTTTACTCATTGTATTCATACACCCTGACTTAGTTCCCTACCGGTCCAAAATCAGGATCACTCCTCATAAACCCTATGTGCAAATTATTTGAAAACCAAATTGAGATTACGCTTTCAACAATTTCAAATTCTCAGGATCCCAGTTCACAATTTTTCCTTCGAAATAACTTGTGTTGCAGGAAAGAGCAGGAGCTGCGGCCCTGAATCCAAAAACAGGATCCTCAACTACGGGCTTGCCTGAACGAATTGAATCAAAGAAATTGGTGAAGTGGTCCAAATGATCACTATATCCTTGAGGCGCTTTGAAATCTATATCGGGCTTTGTGGGAGCTTTTTTTTCATCGTCGGTATATTTTTGTTTGTAAGCCTCTGTCAAACTATCCTGCATGGATTTTGGATATGTGAATACTGCATCATATCCTCCAAATCCCGGAGCTTTTGGCATGATGCTATGATGAACCGTGAGTCCGTTTCCTTTCAATTCTATCGTACCTTCTTCTCCCACCAATTTGATAATCTCCTGACCGCCTGTTCCACTAATGAAATTCACCTGAAGCGTCAATTGAAATGCAGGATGTTCTTTAGCATCGGGGTATTGCAAAATTCCAGTCATGATATCCGGTACATCTCTTCCATCTTTCCAATAGGAGAGTTGCCCGCTTGAATAAATCCTGTTAGGACCTTTTGATCCTGTAATGAAATGTGTGCCTGATAGAAGATGAATAAATAAATCACCTGCTACACCGGTTCCGAAATCGCGATAGTTTCTCCACCAGAAAAATTTCTTTGGATCGAATGGAATTTTATTCATTCCCTCAACGTATTTATTCCAGTCAACGGTTTCGGGAGAGGCATCATTGGGCATAGTGTATTCCCATGCACCAATGGAACTTTGCCTGTCATAAACCGCATTTACCATATTCAGTTTTCCAATTTCACCAGCTTTCAAAAGCTCCTGCGCTTTAGAATAAACGATACTGCTTACGCGCTGACTTCCCACCTGCATTACTTTATTGCTGGCTTTATGAGTTTCAATTACACCCATTCCTTCACTTATCTTGTGCACTATTGGTTTTTCACAATAAACTGCTTTACCTTTTTTAAGAGCTTCTTTTGTGATGCGTGCATGCCAGTGGTCGCTCGTTGCAATGATTACTGCGTCAATTTCTTTTTTGTCGAGAATCTCCTGGTAATTTTTTGTAGTGAAAATATCTTTACCATACATCTCCTTCGCGTTTTCAAGCCTACCTGTATATAAATCACAAACGGCTGCGAGTTCAACTCCTGGAACACGAAGCGCAGTTCTCAAATCAAAATGGCCCTGGATGCCAAAACCAATTACTGCGAGTTTGATATTATCATTGGGAGAAATTCTTTTTTCATAATAAATCGTTCTCTGTTCTGCTTTTTCAATTGCTGCAAGGCTCTTTAAAGGCCCAGCTGCCATTAATAAACTGGTGCTTCCGATTTGTTGCAAAAATTTTCGCCTTGAGTCCCTGGAATTTTTTGACATGTTTGAATGATTTATGGGTATTGATTTAAAATTTTAAAGGGCCATTAAGTTAGGATTTTTATCCCAGCAGCAATCAGTCTGATTCACCAAAAAACATTTTTGATTTCCTCAAATCTTAAAGCAACAAGTTTAATTACACTTTGTCTTTGAAAGAAAGCGCGATTGTAGCAGTAGGGCCATAAGTGGACAGGCGATGTAACAAAACCGGACAGTTTAATCAATGTTTATTTTTAAAATATTGGTTCTCAGAATCTAATTATTAGGCACTCGCTTTGTGAAAAAAATTGAATTCTATGGACAATCATGAGAGTCTTTGGATTTTGCTGACAAAAATGATGGATGAAGAGTTGACGCCTGATGAAGCAACAAGCCTTGAAAGGATGATGCAGCAGTGGCCACAATTCAGCAATATAATCCAAAAATTGAAAGAGCTTTTTAGGAGTTGCAGAGAAAATGATGAAGCGGACACGTTGAAGGCTTATGTGCAATTGTGGAGGAAGATTACTTCAAGAAGAAAATTTCTAAATACATCAAACAAATATTCCCTTTATTCCTTTTCTAAAAACTGAGGAATGATCAAAAATTATAGACGCAAGCGCCTTTGCAAACTTTGCGTCTCAGCGTGAAACCTTTCGAAATATTAAATAGATGTTGAGAAACTATTTCAAGTCATCATTAAGATATCTTGCCAAAGGAAAGGGATTTTCTTTTATCAATATCATCGGACTTTCCATAGGCATGGCTGGTTCTATGCTCATCATTTTATGGTTAAAAAACGAAATTGGATTTGATCGTTTTCATAAAAACGCCAGGCAGATTTATGAAGTCTATGGTTTAACAAATAATACCGATGGCCATCGCAATGCAATTCCAGTTGTTCCACAACCGCTTGGACCAACCATCGCAAAAGATTTTCCAGAAATTGAAAATGCAGTTCGTGTAAAAGATATTGATCGGTTTTTAGTTACTGTTGGAAATAAAAGTGTAACCGGTTCACAGGGAAGCTTCGTGGATCCCGCTTTTTTGAAAATATTCAGTTTTCCTCTTGTTTCGGGAAATATCGATAATCAGCTAAGGGATATTAATTCCATTACAATCACTGAAAAATATGCCAAAAAACTTTTTGGAGATGCTGATCCCATAGGTAAAACTATTAAGTTCGACAGTTCCGATTATTTCACAGTAACAGGCGTTC
The DNA here is from genome assembly GCA_003175935.1 of Bacteroidota bacterium. Lineage (GTDB taxonomy): Bacteria > Bacteroidota > Bacteroidia > Chitinophagales > Chitinophagaceae > PSRI01. Next base: position 712 of record PSRI01000057.1, on the reverse strand, counting down.
TCAAAGATCTTCCATCAAATACGCGATTTAACTTTGAATACCTGGTCGCCTGGGATTATCTACGCAAATTAGGTGAGGGTTATAGTAATGAAAGTTGGCTCAGCAACAACACAGCCACTTATGTATTGTTGAAGCCTAATACCAGGGTCACAGATCTGGAGGGAAAAATCAAAAATATTTCCAGAAAATATTCAGGCAGACCAGATATCTGGACACATTTTTTAGTTCCTCTTGAACGACTGCATTTATACAACCAATATGAAGATGGGGTTTCGGTAGGTGGCAGGATAGAGACAGTGAGAGTGTTTGCCATGATTGCTGCGTTTATTTTATTAATTGCCTGCATCAATTTTATGAACCTTAGCACGGCACGAAGTGAAACGAGGGCAAAAGAGGTTGGCGTAAGAAAAGTCGCCGGTGCCGGGAAATGGGAGTTGATTATTCAGTTTTATGTGGAGGCATTTCTACCTGTTTGTGGTGCGTCTGTATTTGCATTGGCAATTTCAATTTTAGCACTTCCGTTTTTTAATTCTCTTATTGGTATTCAATTGGAAATTCCATGGACCAATCCGATTTTTTGGATAGGGCTAGCAGGATTTATTTTATTCACGAGCATTCTTGCGGGCAGTTATCCTGCTTTGTATTTGTCATCGTTTAAACCCGTAAGTATTTTCAAAAATCAGTATAAAAAAACACAGCTCACTTTCAATCC
>PSRI01000130.1 GCA_003175935.1 Bacteroidota bacterium | reverse complement strand
TGAAATGGAAGAATAATTCGGTGTCGACATAGTACAAAGTGAAAATGTGGTGTCGACACCATGGAAGAATGAAAAGTAGGCGTCGACACCAAAAAACATCGCTAGTGTCGACACCGTTGAAAACTAGAAAAGTGGAGTCGATGAAATGGAAGAATAATTCGGTGTCGATATAGTACAAAGTGAAAACGTGGTGTCGACACCGTGGGGCAATGAAATGTAGGCGTCGACACCACGGGAATATGAAATGTTGGTATCGGCACCCCGGAAGCAATAAGTTTAAGCTATGGATTCCTCAACTACCTTGGGTGGCTGACTGGCATTCATCTTCGCTTTGACAACCACACTCACCCGATAAACCTGCATGATTACAAGCGCCGTTATGCCCACAATTACATAGCCCAAAATATTGAAATGCTCGAGCGGACTGAACTTCGTCTTTTGAACTACCACCATGCCCGCAAAAGCTGCAGCAACACCACCTGCAATTTGTTGAAGTGAAGAATTAATACTCATGAATGCACCACGATCACGCATTTCAGGAATGCCCGTTATGAGCGCCATCGCCGGAATCATTCTGCATAAAATTCCAACCATCATCAATATGTTTAAAGCCAGCACCAACCAAAATGGTGTTACGCCCAAATTTGTGTACACCAATACCATTATCACCATCCACAATGATGCGATCGCAAAAACCCTGAACTTATCAACCTTGTCACTCAATTTTCCAATTATAGGCATTACCACCAAAGAACTTAATCCGGCTACCATAAATAGTATCGGTAACTGCTCCTGCGTTACATGCAAATTATTTATCGCAAATGCACTGCTAAATGGCATGATCATAAACCCCCCGATAGAAAGCAATGCCGTTCCGGTAAATCCAATCCTGTATTTTTTATTAGTGATTGTATGCCACAAATGTGTCATGGCTGTCTTATCGTGCTGCACTGCAAGATGCGCAGTAAGTGGTTTAAGTCTGACCACAATAATTAATGCCACTACAATTGCCATTCCGGCAACCCACAAAAATGGAGCGTGCCATCCCCAGGCATTCGCGAGGTAAAGGCCTACGGGTATGCCCAAAACCTGACTGGCACCGAGCGCCATTTGCACAAATCCCATTACACGGCCGCGTTGCTCCAGCGCAAATAAATCTGTAACTATTGCCATTGTAATCGAGCCGATCACACCGCCAAATAACCCTGTAATGATTCGTGCGGCCAGCAATGCAGGGTATGAATTTGCTACACCGCACATGATCGTGCCAGCTATAAATCCTGCATAAAAAAACAGCAATAGTCTTTTGCGGTCAAACTTATCTGCAAATCCGGCCGTCATCAAACCGGAAAAACCCGCACTAAAAGCATAGGCAGAAACCGCGAAACCAAAATGCGCAGGTTTCATATCGAGTGATTTCATTAGAATGTCCCCCAGAGGCGACATCACCATGAAATCCAGAATCACAGTAAACTGGGTTAAAGCCAAAATGAGAATCACAATTTTTTGGTAACCCGTAAAAGAAGTCAATTGTTTTTGTTGTTGCATAACAGTCAATTTATTCTAATTCGGCACATTCAAAGCCGCAATAATTAATAATTGAAATTATTTCTGCTGAAGAAAATTTGTTCGACTCGATCCGCAATACACAATCTATATCCTGCAGATCTACATTCCACTTCTCAATCCCATCAAGCATATCCATAGTCAGCTGGATACGGCGTCGATCTTCATCAGTTCGAATATTTGTTTTGAAAATTAAAATGTCTTCAATACTTGTAATCATATATAAGGTTTAATTCTTTGAAGGTGTTAGTGCTTTAATTACTAATTTCAACGGCTCTTCCATCGTTTTTTTAGATAGCTTGAATGGCTTGCCGCCCATCGCTTTCCCTTCTTTATGAAATTGAATGAGCGTGTAAAGTGGCCCAAATGCAACGCTCCAATAGGTCTCCACAGCCAATGGGATTAATGTCTTGGTCTTAACTGCATTTTGTACAAAATCCATCATGGTTTGCTTGAATTCTTTCAGACTTTCATTCAATATGTATTCTCCATGCTGGGAATGACGGATGATTTCGTAGCACGCAACTTCTTTTGGATATTTAATGGCATACCTGGCGCGATTTTCCCATTGTTTTCTGAGACCATCTGCAAAACTCATTTCCGGTGAAAATCCTTTAAGAGTTTCAGACATGAATGTTTTTCCAACTGATGCCCCGATTTTCTTTATCATATCGTCTTTGTCCTTGTAATAAATGTACAGGGTTGCCACTGAAATGTCGCAGGCCTTTGCCAACCGGTTCATGCTAAAGCCCTGAAAGCCTTCTTCCACAAGCATTTCGATCGTTTTCTGTTCAACTAATTTTTCTTTATCGGAATTCCGGGTGCGCAAGAGTTATTAAAATTTAAGTGTAAATATAAGTGAATGCTCGCTTATTTATAAAATTAATTTAATTTTAAATTTTCACTTGATAAGATGAAATAATTTGAAGATCCAATTTCCTGAATTCTTGCGGGGAGTATTCTGTACTAAAAGTTACTCGAATGAGAAGAACATGGAAAGGCAAACCATATTGACAATTATGAATTTAAGTGTCACTGTTGGAGAAGGGAATCCACTGTTTCATTAAATTCTTTTTGAAATTCCTGGTAATGTTTACCTGTTGCGGGTCCTGAATAGCCCGTATGTATTTTTGCTACATTACCCTTTTTATCAATAAATATGGTCGTAGGAAAGGCGAGGAAAGTATTTAATGCAGGAAGTGAGGAAGCAACTTTTTGTTTATCAGCAAGTCCCCCAATTACCTGATCGTAACGGATATCATATTTTTTCCGAAATCGAGAAATTGCCTTAGCTGTAAATGCAGAGTCAGTTTTTCTTTCATAATGGATAGCAATTGCCTCCACACCACGGGATTTGTTTTTGATGTACCATGGTGCCAGGAATGAAGCTTCATCAATACAGTTTGGACACCAGCTGCCCGTAATAGTGATGATAACGACTTTGTTTTTGTATTTGTCGTCCGATAAAGAAATCAATTTTCCATTAACATCCGGGAAAGAAAAACTGAGCGAATGGTAACCTTCTTTTAAATAAGTTAGTCCGAATGCATCTGGTAGAGTAGCTTCTTCATTGGGATCGCCCAGGAATGATTGAGTGCCTCTGGCAAAAACGGATTCGCCAGACAATTTGTGGTCAGATGAAACAACACCGTGGTAATAAACTGGTGAGGAACCGATAAAAGAAGAAAGATAAAATTCATTTCCTGATACCACACCCTCGAGGTAGCGGGAATCTCCGGTCACCCGAAGGAAAGTAGCACGAAGCTGATTTCCGTTTTGAATAAAAAGACCCACCGCTTTTTCATCCGCACCAACGGTTGATTTGAATGTGATGTCATAAGTCCCTGTGATATTTGAATTAACTGTTCCTGCGATATTCTCAAATCGAATTTTTTTTCCTTTTTCTGCCTCAACGGGAATCGGACTGCCACTGCCGTCCTGTTTCCTGAGTATTCCTTGCAGGCTATTCCCCCTGATGGAAAACGCCAACTCATTATCGAACGGATCGAGCGGAATAAACAGTGAATCACCGATAATTTTAGCCTTTCCCGAAGGGAATTTCTCTTCCGCATTGAGAAAATAGACTGTACCATCTGCTTTAATTTGGAAATTGAATGGTATCTTATAATTATTGCTTGAAAAGACACCCCGCCAAATTCCGGTTAAATTAAAATTGGAGTTTCTCACAAAACCAGCATTTGATAGGAAGATTAATATTCCAGCTACATATGCGATAAAGCTTTTCATGCAATTATTTTGATTTAGTTTACGGTTCCCGACCAAAATTTTAAAAGAGGCCATATAGAAATATGGCCTGCTAACTTCTGGTATTTGTTTTCTCATGTTTCACCTCTCACCAGGTCTTTGAAGGTTGACCGCAACAAAGCCCGGTGTTAGATTCTTCTATGTGTTGATGGGTTAGTTTGAGGTCACAGCCGGATTCGAACCGGCGTAAAAGGGTTTTGCAGACCCTTGCCTAACCAACTCGGCCACATGACCTTCTAATTATTCAAAAGTGTTTTTCATTGGGATGCTCTAAAATTTTTGGGTTACCTGATTTTGTTTCTATCAAAATCTGTGTGGGATGCGATTCAATTCTTAAGGCAACATCATACTGGTTACTGTCTCCAATCTTAACCTCTTTTATTTCATAACCCGGACGGCTGAATACCAGGACTGAATCATTAGGCGAAATCGAAATATAGTATACGCCATCTGCCTGTGTGCCACTGGCGTTTTTTGTACCCTTCACTAAAACACTTACTCCTTCAAGAGGAATGGATTCTCCAAAACTTGTAACTACGCCACTGATTGTACGTTGCGATGTTTGCGCAGATAGAGATGAAGATCCGCTGAACATAAGGATTCCACCCAGAATTACCAACAGGTATTTCATCTGTTAAGAGTTTTAAGATTTGAAATAAACTTTTCAGTGGCAAAATGCAATTGTGGCGATGATGTTTAACATGAGTCATTAGTCATCTAACAGTTGCAACGGCTGGATTTATTGAGAAAAAAAACGGTCATAATCTTTAGTCTACTGAATTAGTAGACAAATATAAAATCACCTATTGGAATTTTCAAAAAAAAATCATGAATATCCACAATTGTCTATAAATTTAGTAGACTAATAATTTTTTAAAATAATATTACTATGCCTACACAAACTTTATTACAGAAAGAAAACAGCCTGGTCCATAACGAAGTATTAAAGGCGAATGAGCTATATTCAAAATTCTTTGGCGACAAAGGGAAACTCCCGCTGCCTCCAGGAAGAAAATTCGCCATATTAACATGTATGGATGCAAGATTAGATCCGGCCAAATATGCTGGTTTGGCTGAAGGTGATGCCCATGTGATTCGTAATGCAGGAGGCAGAGCAAGCGACGATGCCATAAGATCCCTAATCATTTCACACAAATTGCTGGGAACAAAAGAGTGGTTTGTAATCCATCACACCGATTGCGGCATGGAGCTGTTTTCGGATGATATAATCAGGGACCTTTTATCAAAAAGCTTAAAAACGGCCACAGTTGATGAAAAAGGCTGGAGAAATCTGGAAGAGAGTGGAGGATCGGGCGAAGCGAAATTTATTAATTTTCTCACTTTTAAAAATTTGAAAGGAAGTGTATTGGAAGATGTAGAGCGAATTAAGAATCATCCCCTGGTACCAAAAGACATTCCGGTATATGGCTATATCTACGATGTGAAGACTGGTAAATTAATAGAAGTGGTTGAAGCAACAATTGCCGGTAAAGCAGTTTAGAATATTCTTACGGTGGGAATCAGCAGCCCGGTCCTGGTTGTTGGTTCCCATTTCCGGCATAAAATTCAGACTGGATCAGATATTTCCTCTCGAAGCTTCGTACAATTCATACCAATCCTGCCTGCTTAAATCTAAATCGAAAGATTTAACGATGTTCTTAATTCTCTGTTCACTTGTGGTTCCGATTAATGGCAGCGCTCCAAGTTTCAAAATCCAGGCGATGGCTATGGATTCGAAATGAGCATTGTATTTCGGAACAAAGCTCTCCAGTTTTTTCCGAATTAGCGAGGCTTTGCCCGCGTTGCTTTCAGCAATCAAACCCTCTGCCAAAGGTGAAGTTGCCAACGGTCGCATGTACTTCTGTTTAATATAATCTATTTGACCATTATCAAATGCCGAAGTGTTAAGCAGATTTAGTTCAATATGATTGGTTACAATCGGGATTTTCAAATAGGAACTCAATAGCTGGTGTTGGAATACCGAAAAGTTCACGACCCCAATATTTTTTACCTTCCCGCTCTCTCTTAATTGCCTTAATGTAACTGCCGTTTCTTCCAGATTGGAAAGCGGGTCCAGCTCATTCAATAAGAATATATCAATATAATCAGTCTGCAGTTGTCGGAGTGAGTTGTCGACACTTTTTAGAATATGCTCACTGGATGTGTCATAGTATTTTACCCGCACGTCAGGTTTGGATAGGTGAGGCACAACAAGCCCACATTTGGTAAATAACACAATGTCTTCCCTTTTTACTCCTTTACTTTTGATCACATCGCCAAACAATTTTTCGCACCTGTATCCACCATAAATATCTGCATGGTCAAATGTATTGATGCCTAATTCCAGGCAGAGGTTAATGATACTCTCCATTTTCTTGACTTCGAGATCATTGCTTCCCCAACGATAGAAACCATAAATAGCAGGAGAAACTTTGGGTCCTGCATCACTTAAGTATATTTTTTTCATGCTTGTTGTGTTATGCTATTCACTTTCATTCCTGTGAAGAATAGATAATGCCAAAATAGTACTTTTTTACAGGTTTGGCGTAATAAGCCAGTACGGAGAATAGGATAAACAATAATGCTATCACTATTAATTTCGGGTATATGATGAGCAATCCAATTGCAATTAACAAAAGTCGGCTATATTCTAAATAAAATATCCATTTCTTTTGTTCCATGATGGCTCCGCAATTAATCAAAGTCAGCAGTGTAAACAGGACAAACCCGATTTCAAAACCAATTTGTAAATAGTGTTCGAATAGGATAAATACAAATAAGCCAATTAAAAGTAAAATCATTTGCCACTTTACGTATCTGTTTAGAGATTTATCCATCTGAACCCCAATATTATTAGGTTTAACTTTAAATCTTTCTTCTGCCTCAGCTCTTAATGACGGGTCAATTTTTTCCGGCCTAACGAACAACACTGCAAATTTATTTTTCCAGGTCCTTTGTCTTTTGATTGCAAAAAACAATTCTATCCCAAAATGGAAGTGTTGCCATAAGAAGCTATAAGTCCTTAATGGTTTTGTGAGTCCATAAACAGCGGGTTCTTCATCTTCTTCCCTTTGAAAAGTACCAAATATTTTATCCCAAATGATCAGCGCATCGCCATAATTTTTGTCCAGATACTTCTCATTCCTGGCATGATGTACCCGATGGTGGGAGGGTGTAACAAAAATATATTCAAGTAAGCCCAGTTTCCCAATCAACCTCGTATGCACAAAGAAAGGATAGGCGCCATGAATTATCAGCATACTTGTTATCATTCCGGCGGGAAAACCCAGTAAGGGGAGAAAGGACCAGAATGCTGACCTGGCGAATGCCTGAAAAATGGTAATGCGGGCCGAGACAGTATAATTGAAATCTTCACTCTGGTGATGTACTATGTGGGCCAGCCAAAGGATATTTACTTCATGAGCCAGGCGATGGTACCAATACCAGAGAAAATCTGTGAAAAGAAATAGCAATATCCAAACAGCAACCCCGGATTTAATCGAAAACAATCCAAATTTATGCTGAATGAAATCAAAAATTGAATAAAACAGGCCGGCCACAAAAATATCCGAGAGTCTTTCTGCAATGCCCACACTAATATTCGCAACTCAACGGTGCAGGTCAAAAATCTCCAGTTTCTTTTTTCGGGCGATAAAATATTCGACAAGGATAAAACATGTAAATAAGGGAACGGCAAAAGCAAGGATATTCAAATTCATAGCAGTGGAATTTTCTTCATCCCTGTTATTTTCTCTTTAGTTGGATGCTTTGGGTGGCGGGAAGGGAGGTGACTTTAAGTTTTACTGTTTTGAAGTCCTGGTGCTCTACAGTTATATTGAAGGGGATGGATTGCCAGCTCGTGAATTTGAAATTCCCATTTTTATCTGTTAAAGTTTCTTCTTCACCTGCAACAGTGTAAACAAAAGCATTAGGAACTGGCTTTAAAGTTCCTTCCGCAACTACGGATCCCTGCACTACAATATAGGCACGGCGGGTATAATCCTGATAAGATAAAAACATAAGGAGTGGTATTGTGCACGTGTAGAAATATTTCTTCATAACGGGTAAATTGTTTATGGCGATTCGAAGAAATCCGCGCCAGTATTAACTATTTTAATGCAAGTGTAATGTATTTTGTGTAGTCTACAAAATTAGTAGACTAATATTTTATAATTTTTTAGGCGAAAACGCGTTTAAATAGTTACAGGGTTAAATCTTTGATAAATTCACCGAACCAGTGGGCAACTAACGAAGATTATCATTTATTCACAGTTTGTCCAAAGAATAGTATTTTTGATGTTGAATGAAGAAAATAGGCATCATATCCCTTCTCTGCATTTATTCCCTTTCTGTCATTGGAATTTCATTTAAGGAATTCTATTGCTGCGGAAAGCTGAAATCTTTTTCTGTTTCAATTTCTCATCGGTCTGATGCAAAAAAAACAGACCGGGGCTGTTGCCAAACGATATTCAAATCGTTCAAGATAAAAGATGATCATGTAGGGTCTAATGAAGTTAAGCCGCCTGCCAAAGATTTTGCATATGTACTCCCAAATCTTACATTCTTCCAGGTTATTTTGCCAAATCGCGCTTCTGCTATAGTCTTACACATTGCAGATCCTCCGAATCTTCGAATTACTCCGATATACATTGTCAATTGCGTATATAGAATCTGATCCATTCTTACAGGACAATCACTGTCTGGCCCCCTCTATTTATTGAATTTCTGATCATTTTCAAATTAAAATTGTTTTAGAATGAAATCATTTATTCTATGCCTTATGGCAATCGCCATAAGCTTATCCGGCTCAGCACAAGAAGCTAAACAAAGCACAGATTCAATTGGAAAAGCATATCTCACTTACAGTTGCACAACGCATCCTCAATTTGTAAGCAATGCTCCTGCTAAATGCCCTGTTTGTAATAACGATATGGCTCTTTCTCCAAAAGAAAAGATGAAAATGGAGACTGTGAAACTTTACACTTGCGGCATGCATCCGGAGGTGATAAGTACAAAGGACGGCAAATGTCCAAAATGTAATATGGATCTGACAGCATTCAAACCAAAATCTAAATCAAAGGACCATTAATAAATGAAAAGCGACTGGATGGCCAAACTGTCATCCAGCTCGCTTATTCTAAATAAAGGATATGAAAAGAATTGGAATATTGATCATTTCATTTTTGATTTTAAGAGGCGATCTCTTTGGACAAAATCAGACTAATAAGTCTGGGGATACTACCGTATCATTCAAAGTTTTTGGAGTATGCGATCAGTGTAAGAAAAGAATAGAGGGTTCCCTTAAAGCAAATGGCGTTGAATCTGCCGAATGGAATATTGACACAAAGATTTTGAATGTTTCTTACATTCCTTCAAAAATCACACTTGAGAAAATTGTAAAGAAAATTACAGCCGCCGGCCATGATAATTATTACAAAAAAGCAAAAGACGCTGATTATTACGCCTTACCAAAATGTTGCTATTACAGGGATTTGCAATCAATGGAAAGCATGAATACAAAGACCGCAGATTCTTCAGCAACGCCTGATCCTTCACAAATGGATTTGCATTCAAATTCAAACCAGGTAATTAAAGGAGTTGTTTTAGAAGAGACATCCAATGGCTCTTTCAAACCGCTTTCCGGAGCAAGTGTAATTTGGTTAGGAACAAATAAGGGTACATTAACTGGTGTTGATGGAGTTTTTAATCTTAAGCTGGATGGAGAAAGACTAGTAATTAGTTATTCAGGATTTACTTCAGATACCGTTTCTATTTCTCCTGACAAAGAAGTTAAAATTATCCTGGCAAGCGGTAAACAATTAAAAGAAGTGAGAGTTACTGCAACCAGGCCCTCAACTTATATAAATCGCCTTGATGTTGTTAGAACTCAAACCATAACTCAAAAAGAACTATTCAGGGCGGCATGCTGTAACCTGAGCGAAAGTTTTGAAACAAATCCGTCAGTTGATGTCTCTTACAATGATGCTGTAACCGGCTCAAAACAAATTCAATTGTTAGGACTTGCAGGCATATATGCCCAATTGACGGTCGAAAATATGCCCGGCCCCAGGGGTTTGGCAACAGCAATGGGATTAAATTCTATACCCGGGCCATGGATTGAAAGCATTCAATTAAGTAAAGGAACGGGTTCGGTAGCTAACGGATTTGAAAGCATTGCGGGACAAATAAATGTAGAATTAAAAAAGCCTGCAACAAGTGAGAAACTCTTTGCAAATGTTTATACAAATAATTTTGGTAAAACTGATTTCAATCTAAACGCTTCACAAAAGATCGGGAAAAGATGGTCGACTGAATTGCTATTCCATGACGATTTTCTGAATCGGATTGTTGATGAAAACAAAGACGGTTTTCGGGATTTGCCAACAGGCAATCTTCTGACACTTGAAAATAAATGGGGCTTCGATAATAATAAAGGTTTAATGTCACAATTCGGCCTGCGATTGCTGCATGATGAAAGAACTGGCGGGCAGGTTGATTATGACCCGTCAAAAGATAAGTTCACAACTAACAGTTACGGATTGGGAATAAATACGCGCAGGTACGAAGCTTTTGGAAAATTGGGATATGTTTTCCCTGAGAAAAAATATAAAAGCATTGGCCTCCAGGTATCTGCTTTCGATCATAGTCAGCATTCCTATTTTGGGTTGACGAACTATGATGCCCACCAGCAAAATTTTTATTCCAATTTGATTTATCAGTCCATAATACACAGTACTATCAATAAATTTCGCACCGGACTGAGTTTTGTTTACGATAGGTATAATGAAGATTTCAAGTCTGAAAATTATAAACGTAATGAAATAGTTTCGGGCGCTTTTTTTGAATATACCTATACACCTTCTACTAAATTTGATGCCGTCCTGGGTTTGAGAGGAGATCATAACAATTTATACGGATGGTTCTTTACTCCCAGATTGAATTTGAGATATGAGCCCATCAAGAACACCATTTTCAGAATCAGTGTTGGTAAAGGCCAAAGAACAGCAAATATTTTCGCAGAAAACAATAGCGTATTTGTGAGCTCAAGAGCAGTTGAGATTCTGAATGCTCATTCAAAGGGCGCTTACGGTTTGCAACCAGAAATTGCATGGAACAAAGGGATTACAATGGACCAGAAATTCAAATTATTCAATAGAGAAGCTTCTCTTGGCCTTGATTTTTTTAGAAATGATTTTGTGAATCAGGTTGTAGCAGACCTTGAGGATCCGAGGAAAATACAATTCTATAATCTGCAGGGTAAATCATATTCTAATAGTTTTCAAACAGAATTTTCATTTCAACCTTTGACCAGGGTAGAACTCAAATTGGCTTATCGATGGTTTGATGTAAAGACGACATATAGTGGACAACTTCTTCAAAGACCACTCACCTCGAGAGATCGTGCATTTGGCAATTTAAATTATAGCGTTAGTGGTTGGAAATTCGATTATACGGTTACGTATAGTGGAAGAAAAAGAATTCCGTCTACAACTGCAAACCCACCACAGTACCAACGCCCCGACTATTCACCATCATTTGTGATGATGAATGCCCAGGTGAGTAAGACTTTTGGTAAAAAGAACTCCTTTGAAGTTTATTTGGGAGGTGAAAACCTAACGAGTTACATACAAAAGGATGCGATTATTTCGGCGGAAGAGCCATTTGGTCCCTATTTCGATGCATCATTGGTCTGGGGCTCCCTGACTGGTAGAATGATTTACGGAGGCTTAAGGCTGACAATAAAATAAAGAATAGTCCGTGAACCGATTCCTGCAATTCTTCTTAAGTTTTTTCGCGATTCGGCCTATAACAAAATGGTTTTAGTGGAATTGGTGGGATTGCATAATTTGAATGGATCGATCTAATACATGATCCTTCTTTTCAATAATATCAGTTATGGAAGGATAAAGTGGGTAGTCCGGTATTACACCCATTATTCCATTGGGAAGGTTTTTAACATCCACTGTGTATTTAACCAATGGAATCCTGCAACTTATTTGGCTGTTTGGTAATACGAGTGACAGGTCATTTCCGGAAGTATTTCCGTAATACCCGCCTCCATTTTCTTCACCCAGGAAAATAGCACGTTGATTTGTTTTGGCAATCGACGCAAATTCAGAAGAAGCGGAAAAGCTTCTTCCATCTGTTAAGATATATACTTTCCCACTAAAGTTATTTTTCTGCGCCATTTGTATTTGCAGTTGTGCATGGTCATCCTTCGTGAATTTTTTGGTTGACGACTCCAGGCTTTTATAATACGAAAAATTATTCGCCGTGAGATAAGAATAGAGCAATGCGCCGTTTCCGTCATTCCCACCCTGGTTGCGGCGAATATCAATGAGTAATTTTTTAGTTCCTTTCTTTTTTATGTCATTAAATGCTGAGTCTAAAAATTTTTCAAAATTTTCCCCGGTTCTTTCGAGGAAGCCATCAAAAAAGGTTTTGATTTGCAGCACCGCAATATTCCCGGACCGATAGGAGAATGTAAGAAATTGATCTGGTTGAGGGAATGGATTATTGCAAAAAATATTCCTGATATTATCTGAGTGCAACATTGTTTTACCAGTTTGCCCATCCGCAGAGCGATATGTAATAGCGAATTCCTTTTGATCCCCAAATACGACGTAATAAAGCAAATGAAAATATTCCGGTAACTCCCAGTTCTTTCTGGAACTAATTCCCGCGTCTGAAGGAATAAAGGAAAATAGTTTTTGAATGATTTTATCAAGAGGTTGATTGTTGATCGAAAGCAATTCATTTCCAGAGAGTGTTGGATTTTCTTTGCAACAGTAAATGTATGCATGTGCATTTATAAATAAAATCATCGCTGGGAATACCCCTGCATTACTCATGAATTCATCTGCCACCAAACGCGGAAGTCTGCAATTACTATGTCCATCTTCCATACTTGCAATGGCATAACTTGTAAGTGCATAAAATTCTGGGATCGTCATTGAATCCTTAATGGAATTAAAACAACTGTCAAATATCCTGTTTAGTTCTTTTTGGCTTCGATATCGATAAATTCCAGGGTGAAATTTTTGTAGCGAATCTCTTAACATTTTAAAGTCAGATTGTAATGGAGAAGAGGCAATTCTTTTCATCCCCGACTGATTGGTCTGTCCAAAACAATCCATCTGCGAAGACATGAGAAAAATCCAGGAGAAGGTAAATATGCCAATTAGCTTCATAAATATTAGTTCAAATTATTAAGACAGCCGACTCAGGATATTGTTGCACGCATCTTAAAGTGCTTCAGATTTTAGATGCATCTACCATAAATTTCACGCCATTTACAAACCCACCTGTTCAAATCCTGTATACTGATTAAAATCATCAAAGTAACGAACATTGATCATAGTTAACTCCTTCGAACCTGGATAACTTTACATAGGTCAGTGTATATAGAGTGAACCAATGAAACCAATTGATGATGAGCCATGATATTGATTTTCCGGTAACGCAAATCCATTTACAGGAGGAGAGAATTTACGCCTCATATTATCAGATTCTCAATGAATACCTCGATAGACTGGGACAGAAGGAAGACTATATTTTCAGGCCACTTGTTAATATTTTCGAAACTGCAAACAAATTTGAAATCTGCTTTTTATTACCTGTGGCTGCCATGGACAACGTTGCAGTTATCATAAAAGATGGTTATGTAATTGTGCATGGGCAAAACGAATCGCAACATCGTGTTCCCGTTAGAATTCTTAAAAAGGAATACGATAATCGAAATTTTTTCAGGGCTGTTCCATTGCCAGTTGGAGCAGATCCAAAATATTTTTTTAAGAGGTTCCATCATGGCGAGTTTTCAATAATATTTCCAAGGCGTCAACATTTGCGAGATAGTATTACTAAAGAGGGACCAATAATTAATAGATCGCATGCCACCTCTAGCCCAAAATAATCCGGCCGATTGTATAAATGACTCGAAAAAATTTTTATCAGATTTTATAAATCAAATATTATGGTTGGAAGTCTAAGTGAAGCTCAAATCGACAATTTGTTGATCAGTCAGAATGTTGGCCGTATTGCCTGTTGCTCAAAAGGAAAACCTTATATCGTACCAATAACTTATTCCTTTGATGGCGAACATATTTATGGACAAACCAGAGAGGGTATGAAACTTGATATCCTAAGGGAAAACCCAGTGGTTTGTTTTGAAGTGGATACGATGACGGACATGTTTAACTGGCAAAGCGTTGTAATATGGGGCAAATTTGAAGAACTCGAAGGCGGGATTGCGATTAGGGCAAGGGATTATTTATTTGAAAGGGTAATGACTTTGATGACGAGTATTCATGTTCATCCACACGAGCACGAGGCAGCTGAAAGTCCCGACGATTCCAATCGTGTGAAACCTGTTATGTATCGTATCAAAATCGAGGAAAAAACCGGGAGATTCGAAAAAAGATAAGTTGAACTGAATCTCATTTAAGTATTTTAAAATTCAAAGTGAATTTCTTATCCTGTAAAAGTTTCCGCCAGTCTATAAAAAGAAAAACCGAAAGGATAAGTAAGGTTAGGACTGCTCCAATAATGCTTTTCCAGGAAAACAGCCCCGATGCAATATCGCTTGCACTTTCTGCAACATATTCGCCTGTATGCACCATGATTGTATCTATTAAAAATTTGCCAAGAAAAAAAGCGGGCATGATAACTAATGTATTCATGCGGGAAATTCCTGCAGCAGTGAACAGTGGTGCTGATGGTAATGGCATGGCTGTATACAGGAACACAAAGAATTGCATTTTCCAATTACGGGCATTTAGTTTTTGTCCGATGAACTTTAAATCTTCCTTTTTACTTTGATTTAGAAAATGATCTGAAATGAACGGTATATAAAGACTGTAACAATACCTGCCCAAGGCAGAACCTGCTACACCGATGAAGAGAACGGTCCAAATATCGAGGTTGTACTTTATTTGAAAAAACACCATCACGGTCCAGGCAGGTGGCCCGAAAAAAGGCATTAGGTCAACAACAAACGCAGCCACAAAAACAAAAAAGTATGATTCCAGGTCCATAATTTCTTTGATCAGTAACAATTAGCGATGATAAAAATAAAACAATGGATTTTTAAATAGGTTTAGTTTCTTATTCGCTTTATCCATTTGTAAACTTCAAACCATAATACCGAAACAGTTGCAACCAATAAAGCTAAGAATAATTCATGCAGGCTTAAGCTTACTACTCTGAAAAATTGTGAAACTGCATGTACATAAAGCAATATCAGCAATAGTAAAATGGTTAATAAAGTTACGATTACAAGTAAATGATTTCGATTCCTGAAACTCGTGATGATACTATAATAAAATGATCTGTTTGCGAAACTTAAGATTATATTGGAGAAAATGAGGGTAGTGAATACCATGGCCCTGGTTTTTTCTTCATTGCCGCCGTTTTGCACTGTTAATTGATAGATAAATAAAATTCCCGCAGTAATGATTAGTCCCTGAATTATGCTAATGATCAGTTCCCGCCAATTTAAAAATGTATCTGTTATGATCCTGGGTAATTCATTCATCGCATTTTTTTCCATGGGTTCGCTTTCGTATACGATGGAACAGGTTGGACCCATAACAAGTTCAAGGAATATAACGTGAACCGGAGTAAATATCTGCGGATAGATCCAACCGAGAAAAAGTGGGAGGGACACTGTGAGTATAATGGGTATGTGAATAGAAATAATATACTGCACAGCTTTTTTGATGTTTGTATAGATTCTCCTGCCAGCAGCTATTCCAGTGATGAGTTTGGCAAGGTCGTCGTTAGTTATTACCAGAGAAGCTGCAGCTTTAGCAATTTCTGTTCCTTTGTGTCCCATGGCGACACCAATATGCGCAGCTTTTAAGGCTGGTCCGTCATTAACGCCATCACCCAACATTGCAACAACTTCCCCATTATTTTTTAACGCGTTCACCACATCGAGTTTTGCTTCAGGAAACATGCGGGTAAATAATACGGTACGCTCGGCAATTTTTGCCTGTTCTTTTTCCGGGACACCTATTATTTCATCACCACTAACGGGAGGGGCATCGTTAATAATGCCGGCCTGTGAAGCTATTGCAAGGGTAGTGTCGGAATTATCGCCCGTAATAACTTTTACTTTGATACCTGCATCATAAATCTTGCGGAACACATCCTGAATTCCTTTTTTGGGCGGATCGTAAAATACAACCAGTCCCAAAAAATCAAAATGGAATTCCTGTTGCTTCTCAGGAAAATTGCTTCCATTAAAATAAGCTTTGGCAACTCCAAGAATACGGTATCCGTTCCGACCTAAATCGATGATCCGCTCCCGGATTTTTTCTTTCTCTTTGTCGCGAAGATTTGAAACAGCAATAATTGCTTCGGGCGCCCCTTTTGCAGCGATGATCCTTTCGTTTTGTTCATTTTCAAAAATATGTGTCATCATTGGGGGTTTTCCATCGAGCGGGTATTCATGAATAAGTTTAAAATCTTTTCTCCGATCCTCTTGCGTGTTTTCATATACCCTGTGAAGTGTTTTTTCCATTGGATCAAAAGGTGCCGGTTCACTGCTCCACATTGCATATTCAATCAGCTGATTTATTTCTTCTGATGAAAATTCGTTTTCGTTAAACAATCTATCATTCCTATAGGCATATAAATACTTTAGTTGCATTGAATTTTGGGTGATCGTTCCTGTTTTATCTGTGCAAATAATTGTTGTGCTGCCTAATGTTTCAACAATGCTGCTTCTTTTTACAATAATCCCTTCCTTCATTAGCTTCCAGGCACCTATAGCCATAAAAGTCGTAAAGGCCACAGGGATTTCTTCCGGTAACACAGACATGGCCATTGTGAGGCCATTTAGTAAACTTGCGACAATATCCCTGGTTTCGTAATACTTAAATACGCATACCATCGAAAAGATAATGACGCCAACAATAGCCATCAGGCGCACAAACTTTCTTATCTGGATCTGAAGCGGAGAGCTTTCCTCTTTAATATTTAGAATCGAAGTGCCTATTTTACCAATGCGTGTTTCTTTTCCAATCTCCGTAACTCTAAATACTGCCAGGCCTGACACTGTAATCGTTCCCCTATACAATTTATTATCTTCAGATTTACTGTCTTTGAATACTGATAAGCTCTCCCCGGTAAGCGAAGATTCATTTACGGAGAAATCATTGCTATGGACGATGCTGCCGTCTGCATTAATCATGTTACCTTCTTCGGTAATGCATAAATCTCCCACCACAATTTCGTGTGTGGGAATTTTTAGAACTATTGAATTTCGTATGACCTTACTTAGCGGCTCATTTAATTTTTCCAGAGCCTCAAGTGCTTTTTTACTACGATTATCCTGGTAAAAAGAAATGCCGGAAACAGCTATAATGGCAGCAAACATGAATGTGGCTTCTTCGTATAAGCCAACGAATACATAGATAAATGAAATCACAAAGAGCAAAATAAGCATAGGTTCCTTAAGGATATCAAGGATGATCTTCAGTCCTGTATTTTTTTTGGTTGTTTCTAACCGGTTATATCCATACTTTTTTCTTGAAGCATCTACTTCTTCTTCTGTGAGTCCGATCAGGTGGCCGGGGATTTGATAAGGCATGATGCGAATTTTGAAAAACTACTCTCAATTGAAAGTGTTAAATGATCATTATATAGCTAATTTAATTGAATTCTGCCTTTGGAATGGTTCATTTCGTTTACTCGCAATATGATATTAGTCATGTTTAATCCGGGATTTATCAGCTAACCATGACAGCACTAATTATGTCGTTGTTACTGCTGCTGAATGATTGGGGATTCAGTCAAATAAATGATCCCTAATTGCAAAGATTTTTAAGGTGATTGAATTATTTAAGCCCTGTTAATTCATTAAATAGCTTTCACAAATAGTAATTACTGTTTAAGATGAGGTAGACAGGGGGATATTTCTTTTGAAGTGTTTTACATTTAATTAGATGGAAGCAAATGATGGCACATTCTTTTCTTCTTCATTAAGAAAAAGTATATGAAATCAAAAAATGAAAAAATTCCGGCTAGTGTGGTTGAACGTTTTGCTTCCGCTGTTTCCAGAGCCGCAGGGAGTACTGCGGCGTTTTTGACAGCTTTTATTCTTGTAATCATATGGGCAGCAAGTGGACCTGTTTTTCATTATTCAGAGAATTGGCAGCTTGTAATTAATACGGGTACGACTATCATTACCTTTCTTATGGTATTTCTAATTCAAAAAGCTCAAAACAAAGATTCCCTCGCCATTCAACTTAAATTGAATGAATTGGTCGCGGCTCACGAATTTGCCAGTAACCGGCTGGTGGCAGTGGAAAATATGTCGGAAGAGGAGATGAAAATCATTCAAAAATATTACGCACAGCTGAGTGAAATAACTCAAAGAGAAAAATCACTTCGCCAATCTCACTCCATTGATGAAGCTGCGGAAAGCTCCGAAATTAAAAAAGCAAGGGAAGATGAAATCAAAGATCAGATCGAGGCAAAAAAAACGGATGATCTATGATTATTTGACGGCGATTGTACGGAGTGCCATTTAATAATCGTCGAGCATATTTCTGACAGCTATTTAGGCTTCCTTTTTGTATTTGGAAACCCTATAAGTTTTATGGGCCTACAGACATACAAGTCCAAAAGAAAATTGGAACAGACTCCCGAACCCACTGGAGGTAAACCGACGGGTGCAAGCTTACAGTTTGTTATACAAAAACATCAGGCTTCTCACCTGCATTATGATTTCAGGCTGGAAATTCGTGGGATTTTGAAGAGTTGGGCGGTACCAAAAGGGCCTTCGCTTGATCCGAAAGTAAAAAGGCTTGCGATGTTGGTGGAAGATCATCCCTTCGACTATAAAGACTTTGAAGGTGTTATTCCCGAAGGCAATTATGGGGCAGGGACGGTTATTGTTTGGGATCAGGGTACCTATGCACCAGCGGAAAAAAATGGAACAAAATCAGACCATGAAAAAATTCTGACCAAACAATTCTACAATGGCAAAATGCATTTGACGCTCCATGGGAAAAAAATAAAAGGGAATTTTTTTCTTGTTCGTGCTCCTCAACGTGGTGAAACGAGTTGGCTGCTCATAAAGGAGAAGGATGATTTTGCAAGGACGACCGATATTACTCTCAAAAATAAATCAGTCGTATCTAATAAAACAATTGAGCAGGTGCAAAAAGATCCGGCGGCGAAGAAATGGAAGAGTAATCGGAAAGCATATTCGGCGATCCCAAAAACTACTCCCTCGTTAAGTGTCAGGGGAAAGCGGGCCGCCATGCCAAAAGTGGTGAAGCCAATGTTGTGTACGCTTACGCGGGAGCCTTTAAATGACGATCGATACATCTACGAAATGAAATGGGACGGCTATAGGATCATTTCTTTTGTAAATGGTCGAACTGTGAAATTACATTCCAGGAATGGATTGAATTATACCGACAAATATCCGTTGATTGTCGGGGCCCTGATGCAAATCCCCCATAAAATGGTTTTAGATGGAGAAGTAGTGGTACCTGATAAGCAAGGGTATCCGGATTTTAATGCGCTTCAACTCTATAATGGCGGACAAGAAGTCATTTGGTATTATTTGTTTGATATTATTTGGTTGGATGGGTATGATCTAACAGAGTTACCACTAACTGAAAGAAAAGAAATTCTAAAAAATTTGCTGGGAGAAACTGAGGTTTTAAAATTCAGTGAATCTTTTAATGATGGTTCTGCGCTCTATCAACAAATGCTGGAACGGAATCTGGAAGGCATAGTTGCAAAAAAGAAAGATAGTATTTACCAGGAAGGCGTGCGCAATGATGACTGGTTAAAAACACCCACTCGTAAAAGACAGGAATTTGTTGTAGGAGGTTGGGCAGAATCTAA
>PSRI01000149.1 GCA_003175935.1 Bacteroidota bacterium | reverse complement strand
CTTTCTTTTCCCGTCAGTGTCAGTCTTGGTGCTCTTACGAATTCGGTACCCAGTCCGGTTTGTGATTCGGCTAACTTAATATATTGGACGAGTTTGGGATGTATGTCGAGTTCGAGAATAGGAAGGAACCAGCGATGAATTTTTAGAGCATCTTCAATTCTTCCGGCTTTCACCAGTTTGTAGATGGCTACTGTTTCTCTGGGAAATGCGCAAACGAGTCCGGCTACCCAGCCATCAGCACCCATCAACAATTCTTCCATGGCGATGGTGTCGACACCACATAAGATTTTGATGCGGTTTCCAAAACGATTGATGAGCCTCGTAACATTCGATACATCTCTCGTTGATTCTTTCACAGCCGCAATATTTTTACACTCAATCAATTCCTCAAACATATCCAGCGTGACTTCTATTTTATAATCAACCGGGTTGTTGTAAATCATAATTTCGAGATCAGTTGAATCCGCAATATTCTTAAAATATTCAACCGTTTCCCTGTGATCACTCTTATATCGCATCGGTGGTAAAACCATGAGTCCCGCCGCTCCCCAGGACTTCGCAAGTGCAGCCTGACTTATTGCCTCCCTGGTTGAACCTTCCGCAATATTTAATAGAACCGGAATTTTCCCATTTACTTTTTCTATAGCCGTTTTCACTAAAATCTCTTTCTCCTTATTAGTAAGCACACTGGCCTCTCCCAATGAACCACCAAGAATAATACCATTGACACCAGCTTCCAACTGAGCCTGAATATTCTTTTCAAATATGGGAAGATCCAGTTCCTCTTTGGAAGTAAATTTTGTGGTAAGGGCCGGAAAAACCCCTTTCCATATAATTGCCATAAACAGATTTTGCCCCAAATGTACCTCATTCACGCCAACACATTCATAGCAGGATTTAATCAGTTATATACCGATATTAACCTCTTATGTGAAAAAACAAAAAATTATTGATAATATTGGTAAAGATGAAAGTAGTTCAGTTCACCATACCAGTTGCCAAAGAGAATTCTGTAATTGTTCAGGAAGACCATCTTCCCCATTTTTATAATCATTTACATCGACATAAAGAAACTCAAATCACCTGGATCATCAGGGGAGAGGGGACTTTGATAGCAGGTAACTATATGCAGCGGTTTAAGTCGGGAGAAATCTACATTATCGGCGCAAATCAACCTCATATATTTAAAAGTGATGTTGCTTATTTCGATAAACGCAAGAAAAAAAGTATTCATTCACTCACCATCTTCTTCGATCCCAAAGGTTTTTTCTCACCTTTACTGGAACTGCCTGAAATGAAGACGGTGAGAAGGTTTGTGGACAGCACGACATACGGATTACAAATTCCGCAGGACCATCAAAAGAATTTTACTCAGGACATGTTAATGGTGAGCAGTGAAAAGAATGGAATGAGGTTATCAGCATTTTTCAAATTGCTTCATCATATGTCGCTACTCAAAAATTTTAAAGTACTTTCATCCGTTGCCCCGGAATTTTCTTATTCGGATTCTGAAGGCCTTAGGATGAATGATATTTACCAGTATACGATGAAGCACTATACGGAGAATTTAAGTCTCCAGGATATCGCTTCTATTTCACATCTTACCCCACAGGCGTTTTGCAGGTATTTTAAAAAACATACACGCAAAACATTTGTCACTTTTTTAAATGAAGTACGAATCAGCGAGGCCTGTAAAAAAATTGTTGCAGGAGATTTTAATAGTATCGCCGGAGTTGCTTATCAAACCGGGTTTAGCAATGCGGTAACTTTTAACAGGGTATTTAGAAAAGTAATGGGTAAATCTCCAAGAGAATACATCCGCGAATACATTCAAAAGATTGAATAATATTCTACAGTCTGTCGACCTCATTTTCTTTTCATTCTCTCAGAGTTTTTTGCTGGGAAAAACTATTTTTTCGAGTGGAGATATTTTAACCATCAATGGAAATTCTACCTTTAACTACAAATGGTATCCATCAAAAGTTTTACAGAAATGGCTCTTTCCTTCCCTGAAGCAGAGCAGGCCCCTCATTTTGACCTGGTTTCTTTCAGGGTGAAGAAGAAAATCTTTGCCACTATTCATGAGAAGCATAACAGGGTAATGATCAAACTCGATCCCCTGGATCAATCGGTTTTTTGTGCATTTGACAAGACAATTATTTATCCGGTACCGGGGGGTTGGGGTAAGAGCGGTGCAACATTTGTAGAACTTTCAAAGATTAAGAAGCCGATGCTAAAAGATGCACTTACACTCGCCTGGAAAAGAATTGCACCTCCTGACGTTTTGAAAAAGTTTGAAGAAAAAAAGAAAACGAAAGATTAAGCGGCGTGAAATCTTTTTTTGAATTGCGAAGGATTTTCTCCCACCGTTTTCCTGAATAGTTTATTGAAATAACTTAAACTATCAAATCCCACTGCAAAGCAGGTTTCTGAAATTGTTTTATCCTGCAGCAAATAATTCTTGGCCTGATTGATTTTATATTGATTTACAAAATCGGTGAATGTCATGCTGGTATTTTTTTTGAAAAACCTGCAAAATGCGGCTACACTTAGGTGTAATTCAGAAGCAATGGTTTGAACATTTGGATCCTGCAAATAATTTGATTCAATATATTGATAGACCCGACCCATTCTTTCCTGTTCTTTTTCCAGTGTTTTTTTACCAGCGGGTCTTGAATTCAAAACTTCAACTTCATCAGAATGGGCCATAATTTGAAACACCTGCAATAGCATCATCAACTGTTCGAAATGACTCAGATATTGCATTTGTTTGAGTTTCTCTCCCACCAGTTCTTTTGTATTACCAGTGAATGAAAGTCCACGTTCCGATTTCTTAAATAGCAGTTTTATCGAATCGAGTTCAGGTATGTCCATAAAATCTTTACCCAAAAAATTTTCTTTCATTTGAATAATTACCTGCTCGCAGTCTGTACGTACTCCATAGTCAAAATTCAAATGAGGAATATTCGGACCAATAAAAACCAAATCACTGTTTTCATATGAAGAAATGTGATCGCCCACATGGCGTGTGCCATGGGCTCCTTCTACATAAACTATTTCGTATTCGGGATGAAAATGCCAGAAAAAATAGTCGTTTAATCGGGGAGTGAGTAACAATTTGAAAGAGCTACCCAGGCTCGGTTTGATATCTTCTCTTTTGATTCTCATGGTAAAATTCTGGCTTTAAATTAACCAAAATACCGCTCAATGGCAAGAAACCTGTCAATACAGAGCAAAAAATGGTCATTTGCGGATCAAAAATGCCTATGGAACCGAATTAGTTTTGTGATGTCGATTATAAAAAAAGTAAAAATGGAAAAACAAACGATGGCCCCCTCAATGGCCCCAACCATGGCTCCTAATAATGCGCATAAGGATATACCAGGCAATCCTTCAACAGCTAAAAGCAGTAAAGTAAAACTTAACGACCGTTCCAATGGCAAACCACTTCGTTTGTTGAGTGAGGATGATTGGAAATTCTGGAAAGAAAATGGATATATAGTAATTAAGAATGCTGTGCCCAAAGAACAGGCAGAAAGACTTGCAAAATTTTTATGGGAATTTGAAGAAAAAGATCCAAATGACTCTTCTACCTGGTATGCTCCTCCACGAAGGGAAATCCAAATGAAAGAACTTACGAATACAGGAATGGTAGAAGTTTATAATCATCAGTATTTGTGGGATAACCGACAATATCCAAAAGTGTACGATGCTTTTACTGATATATGGGGAACTGAGAAATTATGGGTCACTATCGACAGGGCGAATTTGAATTTGCCAATGCGCCCAGGTTATGAGTACAAAGGATTTATTCATTGGGATTATGACCCCGAAACCAAACCGGAAAATGTTCAGGGTGTCCTTGCACTGGCAGATCAAACAGATGAAAATATGGGAGGCTTCCAGTGTATTCCTGAATTATTTCGCACTTATGATACCTGGAAACTCACGCAGCCTGAAGACAGGGATCATTATAAGCCAGATACTACAGGATTTGAAATTGTAAAAGTGAAAATGAACGCAGGAGATCTCCTGATATTTAATAGTCTACAACCTCATGGTATCAGGCCAAATATGAGTGGCAACAAAGTGCGACTGGCACAATACATTTCAATGATGCCTGCTGAGGAAGACAACGAAGAATTAAGACAATGGCGCATTGATTCATGGAGAAACAGAAAAGCTCCCGAAGGATATGCATTTCCCGGCGACCCGAGAAACTGGGAGCAAACAAAATATAATACAGCTGAATTATCACCACTTGGAAAAAAGTTACTTGGTCTGGAAAAGTGGTAATTATTTTTCTATGATCAACACGTAGGGCGCAAACGATAGGCGGCGGTAACCATCCCGCTGCTTTTTTTATTTAGCGTCTTTGCTCATCTTTGCGTCTTGGCGTGAAACCTTTCGCGATTATGCTTGATGAATTAAAGGATTGCCTTTGGAAAAATTTTGCAGCCAGCATTGATATGCTCAGCAATGCCATTGAATTTTGTTCCGATGAACAATGGAATTCAAACAAAAAATTCTTCTACATCAGCTATCATTGCGCAGTATTCCTTGATTATTATCTTACCATTCCACCATACAAATTTTCATCTCCATTACCTTATACCCTAACCGAAGCAGAAAACATTCCTCCTGATGCAGTTGATGATGTGGTTCCCGACAAACATTATAGTAAAAAGGATTTGATTGACTACATTCAATACTCCAGGGAAAAATTGAGAAAGCTTATAAAAGGGCTTACCGAAGAAAATATAAATTCAAAATGGCTCGTCAATTCAAATGACCTGAACCTTGATTTGGCGAGTTCATCTTCAATGGAGCTTTCAATTTTAGGAATTCTGTTTTATAATTTGAGGCATACTCAGCATCACGCGGCTCAATTAAATCTACTTCTCCGCCAATCAATCGATTCTGCGCCCGATTATGTTTCTGCAGCAATCGATGATCTTTGAACTATAGCGTCTTTGCATGGCGCCATATCGCCATTTGCGACTTTGCGAGAAATTTTACATATTTACTTTTATGCAAATTCAGGAGGTCTCAACCCGATACCGCAATTACGTTCTCGGAATGTTAACGGGAGTATATGTTTTCAATTTTATAGATCGACAGCTCGTCATCATCCTCCAGGAATCTATCAAAAAAGAATTACACCTTTCTGATACGCAACTCGGACTTTTATCCGGATTTACATTCGCCTTATTTTATGTTACACTCGGCATTCCTATTGCCCGTTTGGCCGATAAAACTAATCGCAGAAATATTGTTGCCGTATCACTTGGCCTGTGGAGTATTATGACTGCCTGCTCAGGACTTGCAAAAAATTTTATTCAATTATTATTGGCCCGCATTGGAGTTGGGGTAGGAGAGGCGGGAGGAAGTCCTCCTGCTCATGCCATGATCTCTGATTATTTTCCACCTGAAAAGCGGTCTACCGCACTCTCGATATATTCAATGGGACTTTATTTTGGAGTATTGATCGGATTTATGACAGGAGGATATTTGAATCAGCACATGGGATGGAGAACAGCATTTTTTATTGTGGGATTACCTGGTTTAATTTTTTCTGTTCTGTTTTATGCAACAGTAAAAGAACCGCGAAAGGGAGCAAGCGATTCAGCAACACAATCAACAGAGTCACATTCCTTAGGCAGGGTTTTGAAATTATTATTTGCAACAAAAACATTTCCTCTGCTGGCAGTGGGAGCGGCTCTCAATGTGTTTTGCATTTATGGTTTAATTAACTGGTCGCCTTCCTTTTTAATTCGTGTGCGTGGAATGAAAGTTTCAGAAGTAGGAACAGTGCTTGGACTCATTTCCGGGATCGCCGGTGGTGCCGGATCTTTTGCAGGAGGATATCTCACAGACAGATTTGGCAAAAAAAATAAAAGCCTGTATCTCAAAATCTCAGCTTATTCAGTCTTTGTTGTGATACCATTTGCAATTGGTGCACTTTTTCTGAAAAATGATTTTTTATCACTCACTTGTTTGGGTTTCTGCATATTGTTTCAAAGTATGTACCTCGGCCCTTCTATCGCGGTCGCTCACAGTTTAGTGCCAGCCTCTATGCGGGCATTCACATCTTCCGTATTTTTTCTCGTGATAAACCTGGTTGGATTGGGCTTCGGTCCCCTGGTAATAGGAATGATCAGTGATGCACTGAAACCTTCAATGGGAGAAGAATCTCTCAAATGGGCCATGTCAATAATAACAGTGATAAGTCTGGTTTCAGCGACAATATTTTATGTTACTGCCAAAAAATATTTGATAGAAATGATGCAGAAAATATAAACTATCTCGCAGCGCCTCCGTCAATTGTCAGACAAATTCCACTTACAAATGCAGCTTCATCTGAAGCAAGATACAGGTAGCCATTGGCGATATCTTCCGGGACACCCCAATGCCCCAATGGAATATGAGGGAGTGTTTGGTTACGCACTTCCTCGGGCATAAGATCAGTCATGGCAGTGGTAATAAATCCTGGTGCAATACAGTTAACTGTTATATTAAATTTTCCAAATTCCAAAGCCCATACCTTCGTCATACCAATAATAGCAGACTTAGTAGCCACATAATTTGTTTGTCCAAAGTTTCCCCGAATCGCAACATTTGATGAGGCAGAAACGATACGTCCGTATTGCTGATCTTTCATGATAGGCACAACTGCCTGGGTGCAATGAAAAACACCTGTAAGGTTAACCGAAATCACATCATCCCATTCCTGTTTCGACATTTTCAATAAGGTTCTGTCACGCGTGATGCCGGCATTATTGATGAGGATGTCTATTCTCCCAAAATATTTATGAGCTTCGGCTACCGCCTGGTTTACATCTTCCTGGTTTGTTACCGATACTTTTTTAAAAATGGCATCGGTGCCCTGAGATTTCAATTGCTTAACCACATCATTTCCCTGATCCGATACATCCCACAAAATAATCCTGGCTCCTTCTTGGGCAAATCTTTGCGCTGTTGCCAGTCCGATTCCATGGGCCCCTCCGGTAATAAGGGCGACTTTATCTTTCAGTCTCATTGCGTTCTTTTTAAATAATGTGGTTGGATGAAAAATTAATTGGATCAAATTAACATAGCAATAAAGATAACCAGTTAAATCTACCGCGCCTTATCGCCACAAACTAAAAACTGAATTTCTTGTTACGACCATTTATTTTTTTATTTTTAATCAAACTAATTTTATGACCCGCCACCTGAAGATACCATTTCTACTGACTGCATTTATTGTTTTCACAATTGGCGCATTTGCGCAATCCAAAGTTCTTACGGAAGCGCCTCCAGCCGCAGGTGGATTTTCAGCTGCCCGCCTTGCCAGATTAGATTCTGGCATGAGTGAATGGGTAAAGGAAAAATGGATCAATGGATCTGTGGCACTGGTTGCGCGGCATGGTAAAATTGTTTTCTATAAGGCTTATGGCTATAATGATCTCGACAAAAAATCGCCTCTCGATAAAACAGGAATTTTTCGAATCGCATCCCAGACTAAAGCCATTACCACAGTAGCTGCGATGATGCTATGGGAAGAAGGGAAATTTTCTTTGGATGATTCTGTCGCGAAATTCATTCCGTCGTTTGTTAACCAAAAAGTACTTGCAAGCTTCAATATCCAGGACACTTCCTATACAACGGTTCCGGCTAAACGAGCAATTACGATCCGTGATTTGCTTACTCATACCTCAGGATTGGGATACCCTGGAATTGGAACCCAGGCAGAAAATGCTTTGTATGCAAAAAACAAAATTACAGGTGGAGTTGGGGTAAAAAATCAAACACTGGGTGAAGCAATGACCCGTTTAGGTACACTGCCCCTTTTCTTTCAACCGGGTGAACAATGGAAATATGGATTGAGTACCGATTTATTGGGATACCTCATTGAAATTTGGTCGGGCATGAATCTCGAAGATTATTTCGCAAAGAAAATTCTGCAGCCACTTGGAATGAAAGACACTTATTTTAATGTGCCAGCAAACAAAGGATCCAGACTGGTAAATTTTTTCCAGGAAGATTCTACCGGTGCTCTAAAAAAGCAGGATGCAGTTTTTGGGGGAGCTTTGGATATGAAATATCCGCTTGACAAGAAGAACTATTTTTCTGGTGGTGGTGGCTTGTCTTCCACTATTTATGATTATGCAATTTTACTTCAGATGCTGTTGAATGGCGGTGAATACAACGGAGTGCGACTGCTTGCTCCGAATACAGTTCGCATGATGACCATGAATCAAATTGGCGATCTGTATGTAAATCTCGGTGTGAAAACTGAAAATAAATTTGGATTTGGATTTTCATTGATCACGGATACCGGAAGCAGACTGGGACCCAGCCAGGCCGGCACTTATGCCTGGGGAGGCGTTTTTTCAACCTCTTATTGGGTGGATCCAAAAGAGGATATGATTGTGATAATCTACAGACAAATATGGGGATCGCATGTTGCTGATACCGATAAGGCATTTAAGCCACTGGTCTATCAGGCCATCACTAATTAAACAGTGGTTTCGAGTATCCTTATCCGCTAGTTTTAGAAGATCTTTTCGCATTATATATCTCACGAAGGGCGGCTTTTAAGAATTTGCCCACTGATGTTTTGGGAATTGCATCAATGAATTCATACTCTTCAGGGATCCAGAATTTCGCAAATTTGTCTGCAAGAAATTCCCGCAGTTCCCGGGAAGAAACTGTTTTTCCTTCCCTGAGGACTATGTAGGCAAATGGTCTTTCCATCCATTTTGTATCAGGGACAGCAATTACTGCAGCTTCTCGCACATGCGGATGTTCCATCAATGCATTTTCCAATGCGAGAGAGCTGATCCATTCTCCTCCTGATTTAATCAAATCTTTGCTACGATCTTTTATGGAAATGCATCCATCTTCAGTTATCGTTGCAATATCACCTGTTTTGAGCCAGCCGTCTGGTGTAAATTTTCCATCTGCATCTTCTTCTTTATAATAAGAAGCAATGACAAAGGGCCCACGAAGTTCCAATTCGCCCATAGTTTCTCCATCCCAGGGAATAAATCCCATTTCATTTCTTGCGCGAATTTCAAGAAAAGGTAATGGGAAACCCTGTTTAATAGCCTGATCGTATTGCTCTTCCTGTGAAGCCTGTTGGAGTTTGCTTGTCATAAAAGAACTGCTTCCCATTGGTGAAATTTCGGTCATACCCCAGGTATGAATTGCGAGAATTCCATACCGTTCTTTAAATGCCTGAATTAAAAAACGTGGAGTTGCCGATCCACCTAATACAATAGTGCGAAGAGCTAATTTGTATCTTTTAGGGTCCGAATCCAGTTTGTGAAGTATATTAATAATTACAGTAGGAACTCCGCCAGTTACAGTTACTTTTTCTGATTCAAAAAGTGAGAGTAGGCTTTCTGCATCGAGATAAGGTCCGGGAAAAACTTGCGTTGCACCTACTAAGGTGCAGCTATAGGGAAAGCCCCAGGCAGAAGCATGAAACATCGGCACAATGGGCAATACAACATCTTTTTCTGAAATACCAATCCCGACACTTCCCAATAAAGTAGCCATTGCATGAAGAGTGATGGAACGATGCGAGTATAAAATCCCTTTTGGTTTTCCCGTTGTGCCAGAAGTATAACACATAAAAGCAGCAGCATTTTCGTCTTTTTCAAAAGGATCGAATTCTTTTTCGTCACCAGCTTCGAGGATTGCTTCGTAATTCAGATAATCCTGGGGAATTGTTTCTTCCATTTGAGGAATTACGATGACTCTGGAAAGATTTATTTCTGATTTAAATTTTTCAAACAGTGGTAAAAGCACCTGGTCAACGATGATAAATTTGTCCGCAGCATGATTTACAATATAGGCGAGATCAGCGGGGCTCAAACGCAAATTGAGTGGATGGATAATGCCTCCGATACAGGGAATAGCATAATACATTTCCAAATGCTGATAATGGTTCCAGCAGAGAGTTGCAACCTTATCGCCTTCCCGAATACCGAGCCGTTGAAGTGCGACAGCAAGCTTTTTTGTGCGTTTGGCGAAATCGTCATAAGTATAACGATGGATGCTTTTATCGGGCAGACAGCTAATAATTTCTTTTTTGCTATACAAATCTTCTGCTCTTCTAAGTATTGTAGCAATCGTAAGCTGATAATCCATCATTAATCCTTTCATGGCTTGCCCGTATTGAATAGGTTCCAAGATATAAAAAATGGCGCGAGACTGGATAAGTACTTAGTACCTAGTACCTAGACTTGATTTGACGCAACACAAACTTGTATATTTTTTTAATTCTCAATACAATTAAATTTAAATTCAACCTCCAACCTTCAACCTTAACATTCAACCTCTCCCGTCTAGGTACTAAGTACTCCATTCTTGGCATAATTATTAATCGCAATTCTGTATCGCCTCGCAAAAAAAATGGAACCTGCAATTCATAAAGAAGACAAGTCTGAGAAAGACACCTTACGTAAGGCAGAAAAAAATCATAAAATCTGGGTGGGCACTTATATAGTACTTGCAATCATTTGCCTCGGCAGTTATTTTTTGTTGCGGGTAAAGGTATTTGGCAATTGGCCGGAACACCAGGTACTCATCCAAAAAGGATTTCTGGCCGCATTTTTCATTACAGCAGTACTTACGGTTTCCAAATATACCCAGGCATTGATTGGGAAATACAACCATACCAGGGCTATCGCTTATAACCTGGTCCGCCTGGTGCGCATTGTAGCTTTTCTGAGCATTTTAATCATCATCATTGCTTTTCTGTTTCAAAACTGGTATACAGCGGCGGTTTCACTCGGACTATTTTCCCTTGTACTTGGGTTTGCTCTCCAAACTCCTATCTCATCTTTCATCGGCTGGCTATATATTATTGTGCGCAATCCGTATAAAGTAGGAGACAGAATTCAGTTAAATGATTTTAAGGGTGATGTTGTTGAGATTGGTTATCTCGACACCACACTTTGGGAATTTAGTGGAGATTATCTCACCAATGATTTACCAAGCGGAAGGTTGATACGTTTTCCAAATACACTTGTGTTTCAAAATGAAGTGTGCAATTACTCCTGGCATGAGTTTCCTTACATCTGGAACGAAATTCCTTTTCATGTGGCTTATGAATCTGATTTCGCTTATGTGGAAGAAATACTTCGAAGAATTGCTAAAGAAATTTTGGGACCCGAAACTGAAAACAGAGTTAAAGAATTAAAGAAATTAATCAGGCAAACTCCCGTTGATGAATTAACCATTCGCGAATATCCATTTGTTACATTTAGAATTAATGCCAACACATGGGTAGAAGCTACAGTTAATTACCTTGTCGATCCTAAAAAAGCAGCTTCAATCAGAACCGAAATTATTCGCAAATCCATTCCCGAATTGCTCAAATCACCCGATAAGGTCATGTTCCCCAAATCGAATGCGAGATAGTTTACTGAAGTCTAGGTACTAGTGTCAAGTTAAACATGAAATGACGTTGAGATTCCTCTTCCTGACTTTGCGCCATTTTTTCTCTACTCACTAAAATCGCAAGAGTTTTTTGATTACTTCATCGCACCTTCGTCACGTGTGCCGTGAC
>PSRI01000098.1 GCA_003175935.1 Bacteroidota bacterium | reverse complement strand
GCAGAACGCTGGAGTCTTGAACACGTGAACAGCCACGAACTCTACAATGCCGGCCATATGTACGAAGCTGCTTATGCGCACTACATGGCAACTGGCAAGAGAAATTTTTTGGATATCGCATTAAAAAATGCTGATCTCCTGGTATCAGTTTTCGGTCCGGATAAAAAACATGTTGCTCCCGGGCATGAAATCGTAGAAATGGGACTGGTAAAACTTTACAGGGTAACTGGTAAAAAAGAATATCTCGATCTCGCAAAATTTTTTATTGACGAGAGAGGGAAAAGAAAATACGATGCCAATGGAAAAACTCCCTGGGAAATTGGCAGCTATTGGCAGGATAATAAACCTGTTGTTGAACAGGACGAAGCCGTTGGTCATGCCGTTCGCGCCATGTATTTATATTCAGCCGTTGCAGACATTGCTGCACTAACCGGCGATACAAGTTATCTGCACGCAATTGACAAGATTTGGGAAAACGTTGTTGGAAAAAAAATGTACGTGCAGGGAAGTCTGGGAGCCATACCTGACGGCGAAAGGTTTGGCGATAATTATCAGTTACCGAATCTTACTGCATATAATGAAACCTGTGCTGCTATCGGAAACGTATACTGGAACTACAGAATGTTTCTCCTCCATGGAGATTCAAAGTATATTGATATCCTCGAGAAGTCATTATACAATGGTCTTATTTCAGGTGTTGGAATGGATGGCAAATCATTTTTCTATACAAATGGGATGCAAATGAAAAACAGTTTTACTCATTCAAGCATCGAAAGAGAAAGATCAGGATGGTTTGAATGTTCCTGCTGCCCTACAAATATTTGTCGCCTCATCCCTTCCGTTCCAGGCTATATGTATGCACAAAAAGGAAATGATATCTATGTTAACCTGTTCATGAACAGTACCACTGTTGTGAACCTTGATAATAAGCAACAGGTTGAACTGGTACAGGAAAATAACTATCCGTGGGATGGTGATTTGAAATTTACAGTAAATCCTAAAAGCAACACTAGTTTTGGTTTGAAGATTCGAATTCCGGGATGGGCACATAACGAAGCGTTCCCATCTGACTTATATAAATTCGAAGATGGTACTACCGAAAATACCGTGATCAGGGTGAACGGCCAACAGGTGGACTATACCGTTAGCAATGGATATGCAGTTATATCGCGCAGCTGGAAAAAGAATGACAGGTTAGAAGTGATTCTTCCCATGGAAGTAAAGAAAATTGCAGCAAACCCGAAAGTGAAAGATGATATTGGTTTGATGGCAATTCAAAGAGGGCCGCTGGTTTATTGCGCCGAGTGGGCAGACAATAATGGTAAAACCAGCAATATTATTTTACCAGGGGAGTCTCAGTTCATCACAGAGTACCGAAAAGATTTGCTAAAAGGTGTTGTAGTTCTAAAATCTGATGCCATTGCGGTAGACATAAGCGATGATGGCAAAAATATCAGTACAAAAAAACAAGCGTTTATTGCGATTCCATATTATTCCTGGGCTCATCGGGGTGTAGGAGAAATGAATGTATGGTTTCCGAAAAAAGTGAAAGACATTGATTTGATTGCAACAAATCCTTAATTGAAATATTTTTCGAATTAATAATTATAAAATACCTAAGAAAAGAATGAGCAAACAGGTTACCATTGTTGGAGGAGGAATTATCGGATTATGTTGTGCATATTATTTAAGAAAAGAAGGACACGAAGTTAGAGTAATTGAAAGAGGTGATATTACAGACGGAACTTCCTTCGGAAATGCAGGTTATGTTTCGCCCAGTCACTTTGTTCCACTTGCTTCACCGGGCATTATAGCGAAAGGATTGAGATGGATGTTGAGTTCCACAAGTCCATTTTACATCAAGCCCCGGTTTAGTTGGGATTTGATTAAATGGTGCATGACTTTTTGGAGACAGGCAAATGAAAAAACGGTTCATGAAAATGCCCCGCATCTTAATAATATACTTCACTTAAGCAGGGAGCTCACCTCACAAATAAAAAATGACATCGGCAACCAGTTCCATATGGAAGAAATAGGTTGCTTTATGATGTACAAAAGTGATGCAACCGAAAAACACGAAATTGAATTAGCAGAAGAAGCAAAACAATTCGGCATTGAAACCAAAATCCTAAATGCACAAGAAGTTCAGGCATTGGAACCGGATGTAGAAGTGAATGTTAAGGGCGGTGTCCTCTATCCAATCGATTGCCATTTGCACCCAGGAGAATTCATGAAAACATTGAGGGACCATTTGAAAAAAATGGGTATCACATTTCAATTGAATACTACAGTCACAGGGTTTGAAAAAAATGGAGATAAAATAACAAGTGTAATTACTGACAAAGGGAATTTTAAAACTGATGAAATTGTATTGGCAACCGGTTCATGGTTACCCGGCGTATTGAATAAGTTAGGAATTAACATTTTGCTCCAGCCAGGGAAAGGTTATAGTATGACTTATCCCAACATGGAAAAAAATCTACGATACCCGGCGATATTAGTTGATGACAGGGTCGCTATGACACCGATGGGAAATAATTTGAGGATGGGTGGAACCATGGAAATAAGCGGTTTGAGCTCACCGGTATTGGTTAGGCGCGCAGAAGCCATTTACAATGCTTCAAAAAAATATTATCCAGGCTTGAACCTTTCATTTCCCGGAAAGGAAAAAATCTGGAGTGGCTTAAGACCTCTAAGCCCTGATGGCTTGCCATATATTGGGAAACACGATAAATATGAAAATCTCGTAATCGCCGGAGGTCACGCTATGTTGGGCGTTTCCCTGGCAGCCGGAACCGGAAAGCTGGTAGAAGAAATGGTAAATGGGAAAAAAACTAGTATCGACGTTTCCGCTTTTGATGTAACGAGATTTGGAGCATAATTTTTGCAGAAGAAATAGCCGTAAAACCCGCACCACCAATTTTGTTTCCACTCAACATAAAACATAAAGGGTATGAAATGGATTTTTTTCTCTGCTTTAATTTGTCTGCTTTCTTCAATTTGCGAAACCGCAACATCGCAACCAAAGCTTGTAAAGCTCTGGCAGACTGATTCAGTTTTAAAAGTTCCTGAATCTGTTTTATTTGATCCGGCAGGACGTGTATTATATGAATCAAATATCGGCGGTACAGATCCCTGGGCAAAAGATGGCAATGGTTCCATTGGAAAAGTTGGATTGAATGGTAAAATCATAAATGTAGATTGGGTTACCGGACTGGATGCACCAAAGGGTATGGGAATTTTCAAAAACAATTTATATGCTGCGGATATCGACCAGGTAAGAGTGATCGATATTTCAAAAGCGGCAATTGTTCAAAGTATTCCCGTTGAAGGAGCAACGGGTTTGAACGATATTACAGTTGACAGAAACGGTGTGGTATATGTTTCTGATTCAAGGATGAAAAAAGTACATAAGATAGAAAATGGAAAAGCTACCGTGTTGCTTGAAAATTTGCAGTCGCCAAACGGCTTGTTTATAAAAGGCGATGTGCTGTATGTTCTTGACAATGGTGGAATGTATCGCGTTGAAAAGAATAAATCCTTAACGAAAATTGCAGATGGAATGGATGGTGGCACAGATGGAATTGAAAATGTAACGGGTAATGATTTTCTAGTTTCCTGCTGGGCCGGATCAATTTGGTATGTTCATGCTGATGGAACAAAAGACCATTTACTAGACACAAGGGATCAAAAAATGAATTCTGCAGATATAGGTTATGATGTTATGTCAAAGATCGTATATGTACCAACATTCTGGCGTAATAGTATTATAGCATATGAATTGAAATAGCATTTGATTTGACATAGATCAATTGATAAAACAAAATACCAGGATAGTCTCCTGGTATTTTTTATTGATGGAATCAAACAGTTATGAAAATGCTGGATTTTTCAAAATAGTCTATCGATCAAAAGCGGCTGAAAATCGAAGGAAAAAAGCAGTTAAGCGAATAAACTTTAGTGAGCGCTTTTTCTGTCGCATCTTTATATCGTCAAGCAAACGACAGTAGTCTAACTCGATAGGTAACGATAGAATCCGTACACTATGTAAAAACTGAGGTTGTTTTAATCCATCGCCAAAATCTGACCCAATCAGGAATTACCTCTGACCTCCTGAAAAAATTAGAAGTCCCGCTCCGCGGGACTTTGGCTTTTATATCACCCTACAACAATGACCATTATGGTTTTGCCCTACGGAGCAACATTGTTGGCTTGCATATTGTTTTTACCAACCTTACGTCCCAACGGGACGCGTTGACATTTGTTTATCCAGGGAATCCCACAAATGGTCTAAGTACTCTTGTCTAAGTACTCTAGTCTAAGTACTAAGTACTCTATACTAAGTACTCTATACTAAGTACTATCCATTTTCCAGCTTATCGTTATAATCACACCGAAAATCGAAGGAATGCCGTTAACTGGCGAATAAACTTTAGTTAGCCCTTTTTCTGTTGCATCTTTACATCATCAAGCATGACAGTAGTTTTAAAAAGATAGGTAACGATCAAGATCCAGTAACTATGTAAAAACCGAGGTTGTTAAATCCATCGCCTAAAAAAAGCTGAAAACAAATCAGGAATTACCTCTGACCTCCTGAACAAATTAGAAGTCCCGCTCAACGGGACTTCGCCTATTTACGCACCTTCCGTCCTTACGCAATGCCGCTACGTCGACACCATCCGTAAGAATTGCGCCCCTTCATCGTATGTCATTTCGAGGCCTCTCCGAAGGAGCAGTACGAGAAATCTTATTTATACGATGATTCCATGCGAGTCAGATTTCTCTCTGCGCATAATTAATGAGAAATTGAATAATAATTTCGCTTCTACTTGTTCGCAATGACTTGCATTCTACGTCAACCCAATCTCATAATGCCGCTCAGGAATCTGCACATCTAAGAATCCTTTCTTCATCAACCGATCCCGGAAAGCCTGCTGCACATCATATTCGCCATGAACTATGAAAAGAGTTTTAACCTGCCTTGGATCCTGCTTTGAAAGAAACTGACTCAAATCTTCATAATCTCCATGCGCACTCATACTCCTGATCGATCCAATCTCAGCATGCACTTCATGCAACACGCCAAATATTGTCACTTCCTTAGCACCAGCAACCAATCTTCCGCCCAAAGAATGCGGTTCACAATAACCAGTAAATACAATGGTATTCCTACTGCTCTCAACCGAATTACTGATATGATGTTTTACCCTGCCTCCGTCAGCCATACCACTCGCAGAAATAATTACGCAGGGTTCATTCCTATAATTGAGCATCTTTGATTGATCTACCGTTTTTATATACTTCAGTCCCTTAAATCCAAAAGGATCATTGTCGGACTCGAGAATTTTTTGAATGGACTTATTAAAATACTGTGGATATTTTTTTACAACTTCAGTAGCTTCAATACTTAGCGGGCTGTCCACAAAATAGTCCAAATCCGGAAGCCTGTTCTCTAACTCAAGCTGATTTAAGAAAAACAAAATTTCCTGAGTACGTCCCACACTAAAAGCAGGCAAAATTAATTTCCCCTTTTTTTGCAGACATGCTTTTTCAATCCATTGCAAAATCAAATCAGGAGTTGTTTCGGTGGGTTCATGCAAACTGTTTCCATAGGTGGACTCAATAAGAATATAATCTGCCTGTGGAAAATCTTCTGGCGATTTGAGGATTACGTCACGGTATCTGCCAACATCACCACTGAAAGTAATTCTTGTAGGCTTTCCGTTTTCAGTAATCTTTAAATGCACGGCCGCACTTCCAATAATGTGACCGGCATCCGTATACAACAACTCGATCCCATCTTCTATGGTAAACCAGTTATCATATTCCACAGTATTAAATAATCCTGACGCCATCTTAGCATCTTCTTTTGTATAAAGCGGACTTATATAAGGCAACCCGGCTGCA
>PSRI01000015.1 GCA_003175935.1 Bacteroidota bacterium | reverse complement strand
TTAAACATACTGAAAGAAATAGAAGGTATAAGGCAGAGGAAGAACCTATTCAAAACTTTGAAAAACCGACCTATTCTAATTCATCAATGGAAGATTGGCCACAGATTAAACATACTGAAAGAAATAGAAGGTATAAGGCAGAAGAAGAACTTGTTGAAGAACATGAGTACCAATCTGAACAAGAAAAAACTTTTGAATTACCAGCCTTTTTTCGCAGACGAAATAAAAGAAGAAGTTAAGAATTTATTGCAAATAATGTCAGCTACAAAATATGAAAAAATGCTATAAAAAAAGGAAACTAGATAGATTTCTAGTTTCCCTTACTTTTTAATTTCCGTTTTTGGAAGGTATATACTTAACACTGAAGCTAACAGCAATACCGATGCTGCAATTGTAAACGAAATCGTATAGCCTCCTGAAACATCAAACAAGTAGCCAGGAAGGTAAGAGCCAATTGCCGAACCCAATTGGTGACTCATATATAAGAATCCCGTTACAATTCCTAAGGATGGACCTTGAAAATAGGACGCAAGCAGCTTAATGGTTGGAGCAACTACTGAAAAGTCTACCAAACCAAAAGTAATAGAAAAAACAAATAATAGCGAAGGGTGATTCAAAAAATATCCCATCCAAGTACTATTAAGCATAAATAGAAGTAAAAAGAATATGGTTAATCCGCGAACAAAGTAAATGATGGCTAACATTTTTCGGTTATTTAATTTGTCAGCTAAAAAACCTGCAATTACTGTTCCGCCAGTGTTAAAGGCTGCCAATAAACTAACTGCCGTCCCTGTAACAGCTACCGAAAATCCACAAGTTTGGGAAAAGGGAATTAAATGAGTGTCCATTAATCCAGTGGTCGTAAATCCGCAAATAAAATAAGGAACAATAAGGAACCAAAATCCCCGATGCTTTAAATATGATTTTTTGTCAAATGGCAGGTTGGTTTTCTCTATTTTATCTACAAGCTGTTCAGTTGGATTGTTGTCCTGTCCAAACGGCTGCATTCCAATATCGGTCGGGTCTGATTTAAGAAAGATTGCAAGAATGGGAAAAATGAAGAGTAGTAAAATACCTCCTAAAATAAGGTCTGTTATTCTCCATCCTAATTTTTCAATAAAGAACAGGGAGCTTGAAACGACTACCATTTGGCCTGCTCCAAATCCAGCTTCCACTAATCCGAGTGCCAGTCCCTGCTTCGTATGGAACCATTTTGTTACCGCTAATGAGGCCGTTACACCTGACGCACCGCCAAAACCAAGTGACGATATGATGCCATACAGTAGGAACAACTGCCAGATAGCTGTTGCATAAAAACTTAATAAGGTTGTGACTCCGAGTAAAATGATACTAACAACAAAAATTCGTTTGACTCCGAATTGGTTGATAAACTTTCCGATAATCGGTTGAGAGACCGCAAACACAGTAAAGCTTATAAAAGAAATAGCTGATACCATCCCTCTTGATGCAGAAAACTCCACTTCCCATGGATGCATGAAAGCACCAAAGGAATATCTCAATCCCTGTGCTGCTAAGACTCCAATAAAGGAAACTGCTAGTATGATCCAACCATAATGTAATTTCTTTTTCAACGAAATGTCTCCTTTCTCTATATCCTCCATTATAAATAATTTTTTTAAAATAGTATGTATGTTTTTAAAAATGAAAAAACATGATTTATTTTTATAAGCAAAAATCAAACTTTTCAAAGTAGATTAAGCTTTCATTCAAAAAGAATTGACTTTATTAAGTAAACAGTTTAATATACAATTCGAAATAATTACGATTTATACTTCAAATTCTATAAATATAGATGAATGAAAAGAGTCATTCTTTATGCAGTAAGAGCGAAGGGAAGAGAAAAGTGAGAAAATTATTGGTGGTTGTTGTTATATTTCTATTAAATCTTACTGGTTGTGTTAATGAAAGTCCGAAGGAAAATAAGGCAAACGGGCCAAAAAAATTAGAAATTGTCACCACATTTTATCCGATGTATTACTTCACCAAACAAGTAGCCGGGAATATGGCTAATGTCACACAGTTAATTCCAAATGGTGTCGAACCCCACGATTGGGAGCCTACTGCAAGGGATATGGCAAAAATGCAAGATTCAGATGTATTTATCTATAACAGCCGCTATTTCGAAACGTGGAAGGACAAAGTATTTCAAAGTATTGATACTTCCCATTTAATGGTGGTAGAGGCAGCAAGTAAGATCAATCTTATGGATGCCAATGGCCTGGAAGAAAACGGCCCTTTGGCCTCTAAAGACCCACATGTTTGGCTTTCACCTGTATTAGCACAACAGGAGGTTGATCGTATTGCGAGTGCACTCAAACAAAAAGACCCGAAACACAGCGGGCAATATGAAAAAAATGCAGTGGCATTTAAAGCAAAACTAAAAGAGTTAAATCAATTATACAAAGAGACGATTGATAAAGCTCCCCGTAAAGAATTTGTCACCCAGCATGCGGCATTTAACTATTTAGCAAAACAATATGGATTAAAACAAATTGCCATTGCGGGTCTATCACCTGATGTCGAACCAACATTGAGTAAACTTGCTGAATTAGCAAAATTAACAAAGAAAAAACATATTGATATTATTTATTTTGAGGGACTTACATCTTCAAAAGTAGCTAGTACATTGGCAAATGAAGTTGGAGCAAAAACGGAAGTCTTAAATCCTCTTGAGGGCTTAACAGCGGAGGATGAGAAACACGGCCTTGACTATTTAGGTGTTATGAAAAATAATTTAAATGCTCTGAAAAAAACTTTATATCAATAACAATCTATTAACAAAAAATAGGATAGGTTGCTTCTATCTATTTTTTAGTTTGCATAACTATTAAATAGAAGGAGGCGGCGTAATTTGAAAAAAAATAAGCAGATCAATATCTTTGTCCGAATCAATGGTGCATTTTTGTCAATTCTGTTTGTTTTTATTTTGATCGCAGGAATGACGACTTTTTTTTCCATGTCGATGTCTTCAGATTCTGTTGGAACCGTTCTTGAAAAATCTGACTTAAATAAATTGTTTTTGTACTTTTATGGAGTTGAAAACAAATATTATACTCAAGATAATCCAGAACTCAATGATATCCCGTTGACAAAGATCGGATTCCAATTAGCGACTAATTTAAAAGTAAATGATGTCCGAACATTTTTCGCTAGAGAGGTGCCAGGATTCTCGGACTTCAATACGAAAATACAGGTCGCGGGTCAGGGAACGGATATTACTACTTTACCAATTGAATCTTCACCTCCTATGGATGTAATTTTAAAGGAAAGACAAATTGCCCAGAACGCGTTAAATGGGAAAAAAACAAAGGAAAAATCAACTCTGCCGCCAACTCAAACGACGAATGGAAAAAAAGTTGTGTATATTTATCACTCGCACAGCTATGAATCTTATTTACCATTGCTTCAAGGAGTAAGCAACCCAAATGATGCGACAAGTTCAAATAATTCGGTAAATGTTGTTGGTGTTGGTGACATGTTAGCTGCTGACTTAGATGCAAATGGAATTGGTACAGAACACAGCACCATTAATGTTGCTCAAAAATTACAGGAAAGAGGTTGGACTGCGAACAATGCATATCAATATTCACGGGAGCTTGTTAAGGAAGCAATGGCAAGTGATCAGGATTTAAAATTTATGATCGATATTCATCGAGATTCATTGCGAAAAAATAAAACAACGACCAGTATTAACGGCAAAAGCTATGCTCGCTTAGACTTCATAGTGGGGGAAGCAAATCCCAACTTTAAACAAAACCTTGAACTTGCCAAACAATTACATGCTGCGGTCGAAAAGAAGTATCCAGGATTGAGCCGCGGTGTTTTTTCCAAAGATAAGAGTATGGGTAATGCGGTTTATAACCAAGATCTCTCACCAAGAGCAATATTAATCGAAGTGGGCGGAGTTGATAATAACCTTGAAGAATTACAAAACGCGATGGATGCCTTCGCAGATGTGTTCAGCGAGTATTACTGGCAAATGAAGGGAGCAGGCCAGTTTTAATCTAAAATGAAACAAGAAGAGGGATCACTAAATGGGAAACGGATTAGAAGGAAAACGAATCGCAATTTGCGGTTCACGAAAAATTGAAGAAATAAGCACATTAATTGTAAAACAAGGCGGGGTTCCGATTGTACGTTCTCTTCAAGGAATCACCTTTTTAGCAGAAAAAGAAGTTGAACCTGATCTTTTGAAATTTGTAAATGAAGGGGCAGATTGGGTTATTTTCACAACAGGAGTTGGTTTGGAATCACTTGTTAGCCTGTCTGATAGACTAGGGCTTAAGGATCAGTTCCTCCACATCATTCGACAATCAAAGGTTGCCTCAAGAGGCTATAAAACGCTAGCAGCATTAAAAAAATTAGAGATCAAGCCCATAGCAATTGATGAAGATGGGACGACCAAAGGGTTAACACGTGCACTGGAGACAACAGATTTTATAGGAAAAAAAGTGATGATTCAGCTTCATGGGGAATCGGCTCCTGTTTTAACCAAATTCTTTGTGGACCGGGGTGCTGAGGTTACGAAAATCCTTCCCTATCAGCATATGGCCCCTGAAGCAGAAACCGTCACTAGATTATGTAATGAAATAATGAGACAAGAAATCGATGCAGTTTGTTTTACGACTGCCGTTCAAGTTCGATCTTTATTTCAATTTGCAAGGGAAAATGGCATTTTCAATAACATTATAAATTGTTTTCAAAAGAATGTTACTGCTGTTGCGGTTGGAAAGGTAACAGCAGAAACCCTTAAAGAAGAAGGAGTTGAACGATTTATCACACCTGAAATCGAAAGAATGGGTGCCATGATTATTGAGCTCTCTATTTTCTTTAAAAATCAGGCTGAATAATAAATCCGA
The DNA here is from genome assembly GCA_003175935.1 of Bacteroidota bacterium. Classification (GTDB taxonomy): domain Bacteria; phylum Bacteroidota; class Bacteroidia; order Chitinophagales; family Chitinophagaceae; genus PSRI01. Next base: position 243 of record PSRI01000015.1, on the reverse strand, counting down.
AACAAAAAAACAAAGCGAAGCAGATGTTACCAAGCTGCTGTTTCGCTTTGTTTTTACATTAAGACATTTTATCCACTTTAAATGTGTATATATTGAAGGAACGAACCAAATTTTCTCCATCCGCAAAAATTTCCTAAAATTTCTTTGGCCAAAGATAATTCTCCCCACTAAACCATTAAAAATCCACTCTCCATCTTAAACAAGTGTTCCATGCATAATTTGTCAAATTTAAAAGGAATAATC
>PSRI01000124.1 GCA_003175935.1 Bacteroidota bacterium | reverse complement strand
GGAATTCCTACTGTTAGAAATGAAGAATGGAAGTACACCCGCATCAGCGGATTGTTTAATAAAGATTTTGAATTATCTCTCGATAAAAATTCCATTTCTCTCAACGAAAAAGAATTTGAACAATTTCGTTTGCCCCAGCATGAAAAGGCAAATGAAATAGTTTTCATCAACGGAATTTATTCTGCACCCCTTTCAAAGATCAGGTCAGCGGCAAAGCAATTGGTCGTTGCGTCTTTGGAAGATGCGGCAGATGGTGAATACAAAGAGATCATCAAAACGCACTTAGGTCACAGTAACAACTATCTGAAAAACGGAATTCATGCATTGAATACCGCTTTCGCCCATGAAGGAGTTTTCATTCATGTAAGAGAAGGACAAATTCTGGAACACCCGATCTATATCTACAATATTTCTGATTCCCGCAGTAGTCACACGTTTTCACAATCCAGGAACCTGGTGCATGTAGGCGAATCTGCAGAAGTGAAATTCGTGGAAACTTTTGCTACAATCGGCTCTTTGGAAAGTTTTACGAACGAGGTAACTGAAATTGTTGTGGAGCAAAATGCTACCGTTTCATTTTACAAAATTCAAAATGAAACAGCGCAGGCAAGCCAGGTAAGTACAACGCATTTAAGGCAAATTGGAAGAAGCCTTACCCATGTTGTAACGATTTCTTTAGGTGGTGGAATTGTCCGCAATAACCTGAACATTATTCTTGATGCGGAAAATTCTGAATCTCATTTGACCGGATTATATCTGCTTAAAGGAAATAGCCTGATTGACAACCATACGGTTGTTGATAATGTTAAACCTAATTGCTACAGCAACGAATTGTATAAAGGCATCGTAGATGAAAATGCTTCCGGAGTATTTAACGGAAAGATTTTCGTTCGTCCGCTTGCTCAAAAAACCAATGCTTATCAGTCCAATAAAAATGTATTGCTCAGTGAAAATGCCAGTGTGAACACCAAGCCACAACTTGAAATTTTTGCAGACGATGTGAAATGCTCACACGGTTGTGCAGTAGGTAAACTGGACGAAGAAGCATTGTTTTATTTGAGGTCGAGAGGAATTGGTGAGAAGAAAGCACAATCATTATTACTGCACGGATTTGCTGCCGATGTTGTGGAGAATATCAAATTACAATCGGTACGAGAATACGTGGAAAAGCTTATTTCTGAACGTTTAGAATTTGAATAAGATGATACAAGCAGCGCCTATATCAAAGGGTTTGAATGTGGAAGCCATCCGTAAGGAATTTCCAATATTGGAACGCCTGGTCAAGGGAAAACCTTTGATTTACCTGGATAATGCTGCCACATCGCAAAAACCACAATCGGTAATTGATGCATTGACTGAATATTATTCGGGCTACAATGCCAATATCCACCGCGGGATTCATACACTGGCCGAAGAAGCCACTGCTGCGTTTGAGCGTAGTCGTGATACTGCACGGGATTTCATTGGTGCGAATGTTCGTGAAGAAATCATTTTCACGCGTGGTACTACAGAAGGAATTAATCTCGTCGCATATACGTGGGGACGTCAAAATATCCATGCAGGTGATGAAATTATTATCAGCGGCCTTGAGCATCACTCCAACATTGTTCCGTGGCAAATTCTTTGTGAAGAAAAGAAAGCCGTGCTCAAAGTAATTCCTATTAATGACAAAGGGGAACTGGTTTTAGAAAAGTTTGATGAATTATTGAGCTCTAAAACCAAACTGGTTGCCGTAGCGCATGTTTCAAATGCTCTCGGTACCATCAATCCCGTTAAATATATTATTGATGCAGCTCACAATGTGGGAGCGAAAGTTTTGATTGACGGTGCTCAATCTTCAGTGCATTTGGATATTGATGTTCAGGATCTGGATTGTGATTTCTTTGCGTTCTCCAGTCATAAAGTCTACGGTCCCACCGGAGTTGGTGTTTTATATGGGAAGAAATCGATTTTAGAATTAATGCCTCCTTTCCAGGGCGGTGGTGAGATGATTAAAGAAGTGACATTCGAAAAAACGATCTACAACGAATTGCCTTATAAATACGAAGCGGGAACACCCAATATTGGAGATACCGTTGCATTTAAGGCTGCTCTGGATTTTGTGAATCGGATTGGTAAAGAAAATATCAAGAGACACGAGGACGAGCTACTGGAATATGCGACATCGGAATTGCTTCAAATTCCAGATCTGAAAATCATTGGAACTTCAGCGGAAAAGGCTAGCGTGATTTCGTTTGTAATTGATAGAATTCATCCGCAGGACCTTGGGATCCTGCTCGATAATAATGGAATTGCTGTTCGTACAGGCCACCATTGCGCGCAACCTCTCATGGATACTTTCTGTATTCCCGGAACCGTGCGTGCTTCGTTTGCTGTGTACAACACAATACATGAAATTGATGAACTGGTTGCTGGTTTGAGAAAGGCGATAAAAATGTTGGCTTAATTCATGAGTGAAAATAAATCCATACAGGAAATAGAAGCGGATATCATTGACGAGTTTTCACTGTTTGACAGCTGGGATGAAAAATATGAATACATCATCGACATGGGAAAAAAACTCCCGGAATTGGATGAGAAATACAAGTTGGATGAGAATAAAGTGAAGGGTTGCCAGTCAACGGTGTGGCTGGTTGCTGAAATGGAAAATGGAAAGATCATTTTTAAAGCTGATAGTGATGCCGTAATTGTGAAAGGACTGATCAGTATGTTGATTCGGGTTTTATCGAATCATACACCTGACGAGATCATTGAAGCAAAGCTGGAATTCATTCAAAAAATTGGGATGACGAGTCATCTCGCGCAAACCCGTTCGAATGGATTATTGTCGATGGTGAAACAAATGAAAAATTTTGCACTGGCATATAAGCTCAAGCAATCATTGATTAATAATTGATGATATGGAAAACGAAGAATTGAAAGAGAAGGTGGTTGAAGTTCTTAAGACGATTTATGATCCGGAAATTCCGGTGAGTATTTACGAGTTAGGTCTTATTTACGAAGTGAATATTTTACCTGTTAATAATGTTCAGATCGTAATGACACTGACTGCTCCCAGTTGTCCGGCTGCACAATCATTACCAGTGGAAGTGGATCAAAAATTAAGATTGATTGAAGGAGTAAATGATGTGCATGTTGCTGTTACCTGGACTCCGGCATGGGACAAGTCCATGATGAGTGAGGCAGCGCAATTGGAATTGGGTTTTTTGTAAGAAAATAATTTAGTAAAAATTAAAAATAATTAAGATGGCAAGAATCAGTTTGGATAGTATAATCGGTCAAAATGGACCGAATTATTCTGAAGCAATTGCTGCTCCATACAGGGAAGAGTTGGTGAATTCAGGTTTTCAGCAAATGCTTACGCCTGAAGAGATTGACAATGTGCTCGACAAAAACGACGACAAAGTTGTATTAGTCGTTCTGAATTCTGTTTGTGGATGTTCTGCCCGTGTTGCGAGACCAGGAACTTTGTTATCTCTTTTCAATAATGTAGTTCCTGATGTGTTGGCGACAACTTTTGCCGGAATGGAAAAAGATGCAGTGGCACATTTCCGGACCAAATATTTACCCGGACTCACTCCTTCTTCACCTAATATTGCGCTTTTCAAGAATGGAAAACTGATTCACATTTTGCACAGGTATCAAATTGAACGCAGCTCAGCTGTTGAGATTGCTGATGAATTGATAAATGTGTACAATGATCAATGCTCACATTCGAATGAAGGGGAAGAACGCGAGAAGTTGCGTGAATTTTTCAAAGCAAAATATAACGTGGATCCTTTGAATTTACCCACCGAATAAATCATTATATGAAGATTACTGCCCAGGAAGAATACGGCCTCCGTTTATTGTTGCGCATAGCGCGATGTAAAGACCCGCAAGGGATGAGCATTCCTCAATTGAGTGAAGCCGAAGGATTATCTACTCCTTATGTTGCCAAGCTCACTAGATTGCTGCGTTTGGGAGGTTTTATTAACAGCACTCCCGGAAACAAGGGAGGTTATATGCTCGCAAAATCTGCAGAGCAAATTAATATTAACCAGCTGCTAAAAGCCCTGGGCGGAGCCTTGTTTGATTCTTCATTCTGCGGTTCTCATTCCGGATCCATGCGACTTTGCACAAACTCTGTGGATTGTTCCGTAAGATCTTTGTGGCAGATCATTCAATTTAGTGTTGACAAAGTTTTGGATACAATTAGTCTGCAGGATTTAATTTCAAAAGACAAAGAATCCGAAAATGTATTGCAGCAAATTTATAATAAGATTAATGTGGAAGCACTGGTTGCTGATGCGCTCAAATAATTAATTGCAAACCGTATTTACTTAGCCGGCTTTTTGCCGGCTATTTTTTTATAATAAGCGCAGACTTTATTCATCAGGCAGATTTCGCAAAGTGGTTTTGGTCGGCAAATTTCTCGTCCCAAAAATGACATGGCCATTCCAGCGTCCCATTCTTTTTGAGGAAGTTTTTTCATGAGTTGTTCTTCAATCTTACCTGCATCCGTACCCGAAGCAATTCCTAACCTGGGCGCTACTCGCAAAACATGAATATCCACGACAATTCCTTCCGCAGGCTTACCTGCTTCGCGAAGAATTACGTTTGCAGATTTTCTTCCTATACCCGGAAGATTGGTGAGTCCTTCCATGGAGAGCGGAATATTGGCATCTGTTTTTATATCACCAGCCATTTTAATGAGCCAGCCACTTTTTTGAAAAAAACTTCTCACTTTACCGATGTATGGTTTCAAAGTTTCCACCGTGGCTTTTGAGAGTGCTTTCATGTCTGGGAATTTTTTGAAGAATTCTTTCGAAAGCTCGTTGATATGAACATCTGTGTCGCGGGAAGAAAGAACCACCATCACCACCAGCTGATAAATATTTTTGTACTCGAGCGGATGTTTGTGATTTTTATATTTCCTAAGGAGCGGCTTTATGGCTTCTGACCAGTCTGTTTTAGTTGCCATAGAATGAGGTTTATTGATGCAATTTACATTGGAAGCGGTTCACGTATTGAATTTCATTTTCATGCGATAAAATTTCGTCTCATTTAAAGGGGAATTCGTCGCATTCATTTTGAATGGCGGGGCAAAATGGTTAGTATTGTTGTATTCCACAGACCAAAAACCTCCTTATGCGCCAACTATTAAACGTGATGCTTTGTCTCTTCGTTTTTTCTCTTACAGCCGATTCTCAAACAAATAACTATTTCGCGGTGCAAACCAAAATCCAGAATGGAACGATTGAGGGGAACTACGATGTTAAAAGCGGAATGCAATTTTACTTCGGGATTCCATTTGCCAAACCGCCCGTTGGAGATTTGAGATGGAAGGCTCCGCAACAACCGGAGAATTGGAAAGGAGTAAAAGAAACCAAAAAATTTGCAGCCCGACCCATCCAGGGAATGGTGTTTGGAGATATGAAGAGTCGCTCCGATGGTTTGAGCGAAGATTGTTTGTATTTGAATGTGTGGACCCCGGTAAAAAGAAATGTGAAGGGATTGCCGGTGCTGGTTTATTTCTATGGTGGCGGATTTGTTGCAGGAGATGGATCTGAGGCGAGATATGATGGGGAGGCGATGGCTAAAAAAGGAATTGTGGTTGTAACGGTGAACTATAGACTCGGAATATTTGGATTTTTTGCGCATCCTGAATTGAGCGCGGAAGCTTCTTATAAGGCGTCTGGAAATTATGGTTTGCTCGATCAGCAATTTGCTTTGCAGTGGGTGCAGAAGAATATTGAAGCATTTGGCGGAGATCCAAAGCATGTGACAATTGCCGGGGAATCGGCAGGATCTATTTCAGTGAGTTATTTGATGGCATCACCAATGTCGAAGGATTTAATTGCGGGTGCGATTGGTGAAAGTGGAGCAGGTATCAATCCTACACTGGCACCTGTAACTTTGGATGTAGCGGAGAAAACAGGATTGGATTTCGCAACAAAGGCAGGTTATCCCAAGCTTGCAGATTTAAGAAAATTAAGTACCAAAGAAATTTTTGAAATTTACCAGGAGTCGAAGCGATTTGGATTTCCTGTGGTACTCGACAACTATTTCTTACCTGCATCTATACCCGATATTTTTGCTGCAAAGAAGCAGGCGATGGTTCCATTATTAGTTGGTTGGAACTCTGCTGAAATTCCAGGTATGGCATTTATGGCCGGACAGCAATACACTCACGACAATTTTGTGAATCGGGCGAAGAAAGAATATCCGAAGGACTATGATTTGGTTCTGAAATTATATCCCAATGATTCTACGAAGCAGGTGGAGTGGTCTGCCACGCAATTGGCTTCCGATCGTTTCATCGCATACAGTACATGGAAATGGTTTGATTTGCAAAGAGTGAATAGCAATCAACTGGTGTTTCGTTATTTGTTCAGCAGGATCAGGCCACCTTTAGCGGATCAAAGCCTGACATCTGGATTAGCTGGAGGAACAGTAAAGAAAGATGCGAATGCATTCAAAATGCCAGAGCCCATTGGTGCGCCGCATGCAAGTGAGATTGAGTATTGCATGGGTAATTTGAGTATTGTTCCCGACTATGCATGGACTGCCGATGATTACAAGGTCTCCGAAACGATGTTGAATTATTTTGCCAATTTCGTGAAGACGGGCAATCCTAATGGAGGTTCCTTACCTGAATGGTTACCCGCAAAAGCAGGTGATCAAAATCCGGATGTGATGGTGATTGATGTAAATTCGAAAGGAATCAAAGCGCCAGATGATGCGAGGTATCAGTTCCTGGATGGCGCATACGGTAACCGTAAATAACCTGCGGCTTTGCGTCTTCGCGATAAAATCCGTTAGGCCTCACGCCAAGATTCTGTGTTAAAAACCAAATGATTTTATTTATTAGCTTTGTGTTTTAGGCGGCTTAAGCCAGC
>PSRI01000244.1 GCA_003175935.1 Bacteroidota bacterium | reverse complement strand
ATATAATTTTGAGAGCTATATCCTTATGTTTGAACTCCCACAATTCGCGACTGAGATGTTCACTTTACAATTAACATAATACTAGTACCTAGTACCCAGACAAGAAGAGGACAAAACAGTTGTAAAAATTCGCGCAAAGAATCAAGTCTTAGTACTCAGTACTTAGTACTAAGTACTAAGACAATATACTACTCGGTTCTCAGGCTTTTAACTGGATTTGTAAGTGCTGCTTTAATAGCCTGGAAGCTGATGGTAATGATCGTGATCAGAATTGCTGAAAGGCCTGCAATAAGAAACACTGTCGGACTTATTTTAATTCTGTAATCATATCGTTGAAGCCATTCGTGCATATAATAAAATGCAATTGGAGAAGCAATCAAACAGCTTATCAGTACCAGAACAATAAAATCTTTGGTGAGTAATATCCAGAGTTGCGAAACGGTTGCGCCGAGCACTTTACGAACGCCTATTTCTTTTGTGCGTTGTTCTGCAGTATAGGCTGCTAATCCTAATAATCCGAGGCATGAAATGAAAATGGCAAGGGCTGAAAATAAGCCAGATAGTTTGCCAATCAATTCTTCAAGTTTGAATTTAGCAGCATAATTTTCATCAGCGAAGCTATACGTATAAGGATAAGCGGGATTGTATTTGTTGAAAATTGATGAAAGTCGCGAAATGGCTTCTTTTGTTTTTGTGTGATCAGTGAGTCGATACATCATTACCTCCTGCGGCTTTGGATCATAATAAAAAATGGTGGGATCGGCAGGAGCGAAGGGTGAGGACATCAGGGAATTTTTTACGATACCAATAATCGTGAATTTAGTATCTGCCCAGGTGATAGTTTGATTTAAAGGATTTTGCAAACGCAGGAGTTTGACTGCGGCTTCATTGAAAATGACATTTACGCTATCACCCGGACTATTGAAATCTCTTCCTTCTTTCATTTTCATGCCCAGAGTTTTGAAATAATCATCGGATACCGTAATCATTCCCATATTCACAGATTCCCCGGGTTTTTTCCCCTGCCAGTAATCTACATCCCGATGGTTTCCGCCCGTACTCACACTTGCGGTTGCAGTAGTAACTGATTCAGCAACTCCTTTTTCAATCAATTCATTTCTCACTGCTGTAAAATTTGCGCCGAGATCTTTATTCATATCAGAAATCATCAGTCGATTCTTATCATAGCCCGTGGGTCTGTCCTTTGCGTACTGAATTTGCTGATAAATGATAAATGTTGAAATGATAAGGGCAATAGAGCAGCTGAATTGCAAAATCACCAGTATTTTCCTTGGCAAAGCCGCGGCCTTTCCAGCATGAATATTTCCTTTCAAAACTTTTACAGCCTTAAATGAAGAAAGATAAAAAGCAGGCCTGCTTCCTGCCAGTAGCCCGGTTAGCAAAACACATGCAAGAGCAATCAACCAAAATAAATAGTTGTCAAAAGGAATTCTGATATCTGCACTCGTGAGATTATTAAAAGAAGGCAATACAATCTGAACAATTAAAAGCGAAAATGCGAATGCAATAAAAGTAAATAATAGAGATTCAGCCAGAAATTGAAAGATCAGTTGTTTTCTCAAAGAGCCAATTGCTTTTCTAACACCTACTTCTTTTGCCCTTTTTTCTGATCGCGCAGTGGTAAGATTAATAAAATTGATACAGGCAATAAGCAAAACAAGAATTCCAACGATTGTAAAAATATTTACGTACTCGACAAATCCTCCCACAGCTTTTCCCTTCTCAAATTGTGAATAGAGGTGCCAATTTTCAACCGGATCGAGAATAATATTTGTCGCCATCGACATAAAATTATCCGTCTCGGTTTTTTGAAGATCCTTTACTTTCCTGGCGACCTGGTCGTAGGATACTCCTGGTTTTAATTTTACAAATGTCATGAAGTTGGTCCATCCAAAACCCCGGGTACGTGCAAGTTTTACCCAATCATCTGTGGATTCCAGGTAGCTGAATGGTACTAAATAATTGAATTGAAGGGTTGAATTAGAAGGAATATCTTTCAATACTCCGGTTACTTTCAAATCATTCTTATTGTCAAAACGAATTACTTTATTAAGCGGATCTTCATTTCCGAATAGTGCTTTGGCCGTGCTTTGAGTGAGAACAATAGAGTAGGGGTTTTCCAAAACTGAATTTGAATTTCCTTCGAGTAATTCGAATTGAAAAGTTTTTAGAAAATCATGAGCTACCTGTCCGCCACTTAAATAAAATTTTTTTTCGCCAGCCATGAGGCCGTGCATTCCGAAGCCATCAGTTTCTACTACATATTGTATTTCCGGTATCTGATTTCGCAACGCAGTTGCGAGCTTCAGGGATGTGCCACCATAGGTTGCTGTGTCACCATTACCATAAAAATTTCGTTTTACCTGGTATACTTTTTTATATTCCGGAAGAAATTTGTCGAAGGAGAATTGATAATAAACCCAAAGTCCGATTATTAATGCCACAGCCATTCCACTTGCCAGGCCGAGAATATTTAATGTGCTATACGTTTTGTTTTTGAGCATTCCGCGCCAGGCAGATTTGAAATAATTTCTCAGCATAAGAAGAGGATTTGGTGTCTTAATTGAACGAAAATTAAAATGCAATTTAGAAATCGCTAACTCTATGCCTAAATTAAAAACAATGGATTACAATTGAATATGCATTTAAATCTACGAAGAAGTTCGTTAATGATACAGGCAATGTGCGGTTTTGATACATGGGAAGTACCAAGTACTTAGTACCTAGTACTTAGACAAATCCGAAATACCTCACGCCAAGTCGCAAAGAGGGCAAAGTTCGCAAAGAGATTAGTGCTAAAGCAAAATTTAAAATCCAAAATTTGAACTCTAAACCTTCGGCGTCTATTTGATACAACGAACAGAAAACGCTCTCGGCTTTTCCCCATCATTTTGGCAATACACTCTGCCAGAACCTTTGCCGAAATTTATGAACCAGGAATATTGATTGTCGGTTTCAGTGGATGTCCAATAAAATCCGTGAGCATTTATTCGTGCATATTTGTCAATATATTCTTCGCGACCGCCACCAAGCAGCGCGTTAAAATCTGATCCACCATTTAGCAGCAATCCTTTGAATGCTGTTCGGCCACTGTCATTTGAATCACCATACATTCCTCCAAATGCTCTTGCCAGTTGTAACCACTCATCTCTACTGGCTAAATGCCATCCCTCGCCTAATAATTCACAACCTTCCTGAGCAGCGGCCCAGGTATATAATCGGCCAAACTGTTTACAATTGGTTTCTGAATTATCATAACAATAAGATCCGGGAATATTAATATTTAAATTGGATGTCATCCAGGTTCTGTTGTCGGCCATTATTTTGATGGAATAAATATTGCCATCCCTGTCTTTAATATTAAGTGAGCTATCCTGGCAAACAGATTGATCATGATAAGCAATTGAAAAAATTGCCAGTCCAATGGCAACCCAGGATCCGTTTAGCTTATTACTTGAACCTTTCATACAAATTGATTTTCTTTCCTGGCGGTTTGGTATGAATTTCGTGTCCCGTTTCCGGAAGTATTTAATTTCAGTCTTGAGAAGGTACTTCTTTCGTTAGTTGCTTGCAGAATTAAGGTCGGATTCCCCCTCAAAAATATTTTTTTTGGAATTAAAAAAAGAATCGCCTTAACTTTGCTAACAGTGTTAGGAAATCTAACGATATTAGACGGAGGAAGCCATGGCTATTAAAGACAGGGTTTTGAGGATGAAAGAAGAAACCCGGAATAAGATCCTTGATGTTTCTTTGGGAATTGTGAAAGCAGATGGATGGCAGGCGCTTTCCATCCGGAAAATAGCCGACGCCATCGAATACAGTGTGCCAGTTGTGTATGATTATTTTGAAAACAAAGAGGCCATACTATTCGAAATATCAATGGACGGTTTCAGGTTATTGCAAAAAAAGCTGGAAGCCGCTTTGAAAAAACATGATGATCCTGAGGATCAGCTCAAAGCTCTTGCCGATGCGTACTGGAACTTTGCATTTAAAAATAAAGAGTATTATCAGTTGATGTATGGTTTGGGAATGCCTTGTTGTGGTGCGGGAAGAATGAAGCCGGAAGTAAATGCATTTAACGATCTTGTTTACGAAGCAATTTCAAATGTTATCAGTAAGAAGAAATCTAATCCCGAAGAAGCCTGTTTTAAAACTCATGCTTTTTGGAGTGTAATCCACGGATTAATCTCCATTATGATCATGAGAACTTCAGATATCAATTCTACCATGAACAAAAAAGTCATGGACGATACGGTTGCCGCGTTTATCAAAAACCTCTAGAGAAAACATTTTTTTTACCCGACAAACTAACAGTGTTAGCTATGCTAGCAATGTTAAGTAATTATTAAGCTTTAAATGAAAAAAGATGAAACAGACGAACTATTCAAAACTAACGACGATTCTTATTCTAATTCTGGGGTCCTTTGGATTGGACCTTGCATTACAAAGCTGCAATACAGCTAATTCAGCACCGGCAGCTGAAATGTCCGCACCATCGTTGCCTGTAATCAGTGTTAATAATTATCCCGTTACCATCTATAAAGAATTTACTGCTTCATTAGAAGGTAATCGTGATATCGAAATTAGGCCACAGGTTGACGGTTATCTCGACAAAATTTTTGTTGATGAAGGTGCTGCAGTTCACAAAGGACAAACATTGTTTCACATTGATGCTCGTCCTTACCAGGAACAACTGAACACTGCTTACGCCAATTTGCAATCAGCCAAAGCTGCAATGGAAAATGCATTCATCAATGTAGAAAAACTGGGACCTCTTGTTCAAAATAAAGTTGTTTCTGATGTGCAACTCAAATCTGCTAATGCGGCATATGATGCTGCTAAAGCAAATGTGGCACAGGCACAAGCCGCAGTTGAGACAGCAAAAATCAACTTAGGATTCACAAACATCACAGCCCCGGCAGATGGATTCATTGGGAAAATTCCACTAAAAACGGGAAGCCTGGTTGGCAGATCTACAGTTGATGCGCTTACGGTTCTTTCAGAGACCCGGGAAATGCACGTTTATTTTTCAATGAGTGAAAACGATTTTCTGCATTTTAAAGATCAGGTGACTGGAAATAGCATTGAAGAAAAAATTAAGAAACTGCCTCAGGTGGAATTGGTTCTGGCCGACAACACTTTATATCCTCAAAAAGGTAAAGTTGATATTGTACAGGGTCAGTTCGACAAGAAACTTGGTTCAATCAATTTTCGCGCGATATTCCCTAATGATCAGGGATTGTTGAGATCAGGAAACACAGGAAAAATTCGTTTACCACAAAAAGCTGGCAATTCTATCATCGTTCCACAGGAAGCCACTTTTGAAACACAGGATAAAATATTTGTGTTTGCAGTAAATGATAGCAGTAAAGTTTCTGGCAAACTGATCAATGTTTCAGGCAGAGCTGGGAATTATTACGTGGTTTCAAATGGATTAAACCCAGGTGACAAAATCGTGTATTCTGGTTTAGGAAGATTGCAGGAAGGAATGAAGATCAGTCCGCAACTAATTCCAATGGACAGTTTATTAAAAGCAAGTCCGCTTACTGAACAATAGACTATTCGATTCACAACAATTCCGCCCTTTTTACCTGGAAAATATTAAGAATGTAATTAACCATGTCCTGCTCGTCATTTCGAAAATCAAATCCGTGAGAGCAGGCCCCTACGGAACCAACTAAAAATCTTTAAACATATTATGCTTAAGAAATTTATTGAGAGGCCCGTCCTCTCAACGGTAATCTCTATCATTTTGGTGTTGCTGGGGATCATTTCGATGACGACATTACCCATTCAACAGTTCCCAGATATAGCTCCTCCTACTGTGCAGGTGACTGCTGCATATCCGGGAGCAAACGCAGAAGTCGTGGCCCGTTCGGTTGCAACGCCAATCGAGGAAGCCATAAATGGGGTAGAGAATATGACTTACATGACTTCGAATTCAAGCAATGATGGATCGATGACCCTGAACGTTTATTTCAAACAGGGAACCGATCCGGATATTGCTTCTGTAAACGTGCAAAACAGGGTTTCTAAGGCCATCAGCCAAATTCCACAGGAAGCTGTGCAGGCGGGTATTTCGACTCAAAAAGTGCAAAACAGCATTATCATGTTCATTGCATTAGCGAGTAAGGATCCCCGTTATGATGAAGCCTTTTTGCAGAATTATATCAAAATAAATCTCATTCCGCAATTACAGAGGATTCCAGGAGTGGGACAGGCCCAGCCATTTGGTACTCACGATTATTCCATGCGAATATGGTTGAAGCCCGACAGGCTAACTGCTTATAATCTCTCACCTCAGGATGTAACTAACGCAATCAAGGATCAAAGTTTGGAAGCTGCCCCCGGAAGATTGGGACAAAGCAGCAAGCAGGTATTCGAGTACGTATTGAAATACAAGGGGAAATTGAATCAGCCTGGAGATTATGAGAATATCATTATCAAAGCAAATGAGAATGGTTCATCCATTAGGTTGAAAGATGTTGCAAGAGTTGAATTTGGATCATATGCGTATACGGCAAACAGTTTGTTGAATAATACACCCACATCAGGTGTTGCTATTTTTCAGGCTGCCGGATCTAACGCAAATGATATTCTCACAGAAGCAAAAAAAGATGTGGATGAATTTCAGGCGAGTCTTCCAAAAGGGATTGAGCCCGTGATCATGTATAATTCCAAAGAGTTTTTGGACGCATCTATCAGTCAGGTAAAAAACACTTTGATAGAAGCCTTTATCCTGGTTTTCATTGTAGTTTTTATATTCCTTCAGGATTTACGTTCGACCTTAATTCCGGCGATTGCCGTGCCTGTGGCAATAGTAGGAACTTTCTTTTTCATGCGTCTCTTCGGATTCAGCATAAATCTTTTAACGCTTTTCGCTCTTGTACTTGCCATTGGAATTGTGGTGGATGATGCAATTGTTGTGGTGGAAGCCGTGCATTCGAAAATGGAAAGAACCGGACTGCCTGCAATGAAAGCAACAATTGAGTCGATGAGTGAAATATCAGGCGCCATCGTATCCATTACACTGATCATGGCCGCCGTATTTGTGCCTGTTGGATTTATGCAAGGTCCTGCTGGCGTATTCTACCGACAATTTGCGTTTACGCTGGCTATTGCGATTTTGATTTCGGCATTAAATGCATTGACACTTAGTCCGGCTTTGTGCGCGTTATTCCTTACTAATAATCACGCAGCAGAAAATGGCAGTAACAAGAAAAAGTTTACTAAGAGATTCTTTGAAGCATTTAATATTGGATTTAATTCAATGACCAAAAGATATATTCAATCGATTCAATTCCTCATCAGGAGAAAATGGATCGCAATTGGAGGTTTAGTGGTGGTGTCACTCGTGACTTTTGGTCTGACAAAAACTACTCCGACCGGATTTATTCCTACCGAAGACCAGGGCTTTTTATTGTATGCGGTTAATACACCACCGGGAAGTTCGCTGGAGCGTACCCATAAAGCGATGCAGGAAATTGAAAATATAGTGAAGAATGAGCCCATAACAGCGAACCATTACCAGGTAGAAGGGTTGAATTTTATTTCAAATGCAAATGCTTCACCATATGGTGCTGGATTCATAAGGATGAAAGCGGAAGGGGAACGCGGACCCGTTCAGGATCTCGATAGAATTTCCGCGGCAATGACACAAAAAGTCGCGATGCAGGTAAAAGATGCAAATGCTTTTTTCTTCACTTTCCCAACTATCCAGGGATTTGGTAATGTGAGTGGTTTTGAATTCATGTTGCAGGATAAGACCAATAGTAGTATGGGGCAATTGGATTCTACAACACATGCATTTTTAGGGGCATTGATGCAGAAAAAAGAGATCGCGTACGCTTTCACAACCTTTTCTGCAAATAATCCTCAATATGAACTGGAAGTGGATAATGAAAAGGCAAGACAGTTAGGCGTTAACGTTAGTGATCTTTTGCAAACCCTGCAGGTTTATTATGGTAGTAGTTTTGTAAGCGATTTTAATCGTTTCGGAAAATACTACAGGGTGATGGCACAGGCTGATGAACAGTACCGTACCAGTCCGGAATCATTGAATAGCATTTATGTTAAAAACGCACAATCGCAAATGGTGCCTGCAAATGCGCTGGTGACTTTGAAAAGGGTGTATGGTCCTGAGACAGTTACCAGGAATAATTTGTTTAATGCAGTAACCATAAATGGTGTGCCAAAGCCTGGATATAGTACAGGTGATGCAATCAAAGCAATAGAGCAGGCAGCTAAAGAATCGTTGCCAAGAGGGTATGCTTACGAATGGACGGGAATGACACGCGAAGAGAAAAATGCAGGATCCCAGATCATTCTCATTTTTGTGATGAGCCTGGTATTCGTTTATTTTCTTCTTTCGGCTCAGTATGAAAGCTACATTTTGCCACTCGCGGTAATTCTTACCATTCCATTGGGAGTTTTTGGTGTGATGCTCTTCATCAATATGCTGGGTATTGACAATAATATTTACGTGCAGGTGTGTTTGATCATGTTGATCGGATTATTAGCTAAGAACGCGATCCTTATTGTAGAATATGCAGCACAACGAAGAAGAGCGGGCATGCCACTTGTTGCTTCAGTGCTTGAAGCGTCGCAGTTAAGATTGAGGCCGATATTGATGACTTCGTTTGCATTCATTGCGGGACTGATTCCATTGATGCGTGCAACAGGTGCTTCGGCCCATGGAAACAGATCCATAGGAACAGGAGCTGTGGGTGGAATGCTCACGGGTGTTTTACTGGGTGTATTTATAATCCCGGTTCTATTTGTAATCTTCCAGTATCTCCAGGAAAAAGTTAGCAGAAAGAAAATTGTAACTCAACCAAAAAATGAATCGTATGCCATCGGATATTCAACAGCAAACTAGTAAGAACAGAAATGTATTTTCCAGGTTGTTTTTTTTCCTTTTTAAAAGAAGGAGAGAAAAGCGAATCAGACTATCTGCATATGCAGATTAAAAAACAGGAACAATACAGATGATTCGTTGTAATTCAGGAATTAAAATGACAATAAAGAAAATGAAACATCTAAATAAATATTTTGTACTACTTCCTCTAATGTTTTTTTGGGGATGTAAGGTTTCAAAAGATATTGATACGCCGCAGGCTCCTTTGCCGGAGAATTTTAGGAATGCTACTGTAACAGATACAGCGAGTATTGCTGATATTGGATGGAAACAATTCTTTACGGAGCCCTCACTGCAAAAATTGATTGATAGTGCAATTGTGAATAATTATGATATGCAGTATGCACTTAAAAACATTGAAGCTGCACAATTAACATTGAAGCAAACAAAGTTTGCTTATCTGCCTGATCTGAGCTTAAATGTCGCTGCAGCCTCAAGCAGGTATTCAAATAATAGTCTTAATGGAAAAAGCCTTTCGCAGTATTTAAGTCAGTCACATGTAGAAGATTATACTGCCAACCTCGCCCTTTCCTGGGAAGCTGATATATGGGGAAAAATCAAGAACCAAAAGAAAATTGCACTGGCTCAATATCTGCAGACTGCTGAAGCGAAGAAGGCAATACAAACCGGAATTGTTTCAGGTATAGCTCAATCTTATTACAATCTTTTGATGCTAGATGAGCAATTAAGAATTGCAAAGAAAAATGTATTATTGAATGATAGCACACTGCAAATTATCAAACTTGAATACAATGCAGGAGAGCAAACGGCGCTGGCCATTCAACAGGCAGATGCCCAAAGACTGCTGGCATCACAACTGATACCGCAGTTTGAACAGGAAATTACCATTCAGGAAAATGCTTTGAGTATTCTTACAGGTGTGTTACCCTCTACCATTCACAGGAGCGTATCATTGAGTGAGATCGTAGTACCGGAAAATACAGCAACCGGAGTTCCTGCAGAAATGCTCAACAGAAGGCCGGATGTGAAAAGTGTTGAGCTTGGTATCGATATTGCGAATGCAGAGGTTGGAATCACGAAGGCGAATATGTATCCGACATTGAAAATTACTGCACAGGGGGGAATTAATTCATTTAAAGCAACGAATTGGTTTAATGTTCCGGCTTCACTATTTGGGATTGTGGCAGGTGGAATTACACAACCGATTTTCCAAAAAAGACAATTGAGAACCCAGTATGAACTGGCAATTGTAAATCGTGAAAAAGCTGTAATTAATTTCCGCAGCTCGGTATTGAATGCAGTAGGTGAAGTGTCGGATGCATTGGTTAAGATTGAGAAATTAAAGGAACAGCAGGTGATCGCAGCAACCAGAGTGAGTACATTGCATTCAGCCATAAACAATGCAGATCAGCTTTTCAAAAATGGCATGGCAACTTACCTGGAAGTCATCACGGCACAAAGCAATTCGTTGGAAGGAGAACTGGAGCTGGCTTCTTTAAAACAAGCACAGTTGACAGCCAATATAGAATTATACAAATCTTTAGGAGGAGGGTGGAGATAATAAGATGCGACTAAGATAAAAGGGGTGATTATTAATTGGGTTTTATTTAATTATTCGCAGGTTTTGTTAATTAAGGAAACCTTCTCCGGGTGGTTCGCGAACAGCGAGCCACTTTTTTATTTTCCTTACCGGAAAAGGAAGCAGCCGAAGCTGCACTCCAGACTAACAGAAATTATTCGTAAACCTCGTCGCCGACAATTGTACTCAAAACTTCTTCTTGTTTAATTATTTATAGGATTTCTGAGCCTGCATCTCAATTGTACAGCTTCCCAGAATTTTAGCGTTCCAAAAAAAATATGAAAATAAACTTGCGAAACCAAATGGTTGCACATATATTTGCAACCGAATGGTTTCTTAATGCAAAACCTTGAAAAAAAGTAAAATGAAAGAGATCGATAAATGGTTGGAACAGCTCAGGAAGATCTGGGAAAACCGCTTCAATCAACTTGAAAAGTTATTGGCAAAACTTAAAAACAGGAAGAAATGAAAACAAGTTTGCTTTTCGACTTTGAAGTCGACAAATCATCATGCACTGTATTCATTAAAAAAGAATTCGATTCAGATATTAATTTGGTTTGGGATGCATTTACAAAGAAAGAGATTCTGGACCGATGGTGGGCCCCACAATTATGGATTTCGAAAACAAAGTATATGGATTTTAAAGTAGGTGGGAAAAGATTTTACTCAATGGTTAGTCCAATAGGCCAGGAGTATTGGTCAACGCAGAATTATACATCGATCAGTCCGAAAAGAAATTTCAAATTCACGAGTGTTTTTACGGACAAAGAAGAAAATAGAAATTCTGATTTCCCGGGTTCAGAATGGAGCATGGATTTTATAGAAGGAGATAGCAATACAATCGTAGGCATTATGGTTAAGCACCAAACAATTGCAACATTACAGAAACATGTTGAAATGGGATTCAGGCAGGGATTTACAAAAACACTTGAACTTCTCGACTCATTACTTGATGAATTATCAATCAAATAAATGCTTCTATAAACGAAGAATTTTTTTCAAAGGCAAAGAGCTTGTTGAGGTTGGCCTGAACGAAAAATTCTTTATTATATATCCAAATAAAAGGAGGCTGTCCCGGACTTTGGAGACAGCCTCTTTCTATTTAAGCAAAGAAATATTTTTATTGCTTTATAAGATAACCAAACACGCCATCATTTTCGTGATCAGGACCTGCAGTAAAATAGAGGCGTGACTGACTCACATTTGAACTTGAAGGTGCGAATGACAATGCCCACAAACCTTCAATTACCAGTGGCTGATTGTGAGTAAAGAGTTGCCCCAGGAACCTGCCATCAAGGGTAAACACATTAATGCGACCATCTCCAAAATTTCCAATTAAAATTACCGGATCTTTAGGATCACGACTATTGGTTGGAGCAGCTTCAGATCCCGCTTTCAAATCCTGATCTTCAAAAAATGAACCAGGAGCTTCGGTTACGCCCCAGGGTATGTCGAGCGTTCCGCCAGATGCAAATCTTTTTACAAATGAACCATCAGTTTTGAAAACGCTGGTAAATCCTGCGCTTTGTCCTTCAACTGGATGTCCATCTGCACCCAATTTTGCATAGTTCACAAATAACCAGTCACCCACCGCCTGGATATTGTAAGGTGAATAATCACTGGGAATACCAGGATCAGTGAAACCAAAATTGCCATGGAATGCAAAAGTTGTATCCCACACGTCAATTTTCTTTTTACCAAAATTGGCCCCATAAATAAAATTCTGTCCATTACTTCTACCAATTGCCAATCCCGTATAGCTTGCGCCGGGAGGAGTTTTCAAACGTTGAGCGAAGTCGCCGGATGCCCCGTTCCAACCAGAAAGTACACCATCGAACCCTGTAAACAGAAATGCAGACGGTCCATTCGGTAAATTGAAACCCTGTCCGCCACTGAAAACAATACCCGTTGGGAATCCATCACCAGGGTTTGACGGACCAGGAATTCTAATTCTGCGCAACGTATCGCCCTCGGCGGAATAGAGTTCACTAACATGACCGCCTACTGAATTCACCCATGCAATACCATTTGGTGACCATGCCAATCCAAACGCATTAATTAGCGTTTGATCAATTGTCTTTGGATGATATTCTTCAGTATTTGCAACCAGATTTACTACATTGAAATCTTTAAGATCGTTGTGGTTGACATTATTTTTTTGGCAACCGTAGAGAAGTGATGCAGCAGTTAGAAGCAGGGTGAATTTTCTTCCATGCCTCAGGCCAATACCAGTGAGTTTCATTTTGTTCATAAATTTTTTTTTAGATGAAGATTAAAGCACTACATTTTCACAGGGAATATTCTACTATCAGTTGTATTGGCGGGACAAACATAAAGCCGGACTAAAGTTTTTTCTTTTTTAATTTCCCAACGATCATAACTGGTTTTCGAATTGCTCATTTGCAAGTATGATCGATAGTAATTCTAGATAAGTTTCAATTGATTTCTTTTTTTACTAACGATAAATTCATCATGTTCTAAATTTCACAAAATGAAATACTCTGATGATATTGATTTCAATGGGAAAGTAGTTTTAGTTACAGGAGCAGCACGCGGAATTGGTAGAGCCTGTGCCCTTGCATTTGCAGAGGCAGGAGCAGATATTGCGCTCGGTTTAAGAGACAAGAATTCCGACTCAGGTATAATAAAGGAAATTGAAAAAATGGGACAGAGAGCTTTGCCACTTCAAATGGAGATGAGCGACATTGAAAACATACGTTCTGCGGTAGCCGAAGTCGAAAAATATTTTGGAAGAATTGATATCCTTGTTAACAATGCTGGAATTGCACCCGGAAATAATATTGAGGATGTAACGGAATCAGATTTCGACTACACCCTGGCTGTAAATCTTAAAGGAACTTTTTTTGCAACGCAGGCCGTGGGAAAAATTATGATTAAGCAAAAATTTGGAAGAATTATCAATTTGAGCTCACAGGCAGGATTTATTGCATTGCCTCAGGAAGCAGTGTACTGCATGACAAAAGCCGGCATCTCGCATCTCACGAGATGTTGCGCAGCAGAATGGGCGAAATATGATATAACCGTAAATGCCGTTGCTCCAACATTTATCAAAACTCCAGGGACTGATGAATATCTTTCACATGAAGAGAATAAATCTAAAGTGCTTTCAAAAATTGCGCTGCACCGAATTGGTGAACCAAAGGAAGTGGCAAATGCAGTTTTATTTCTTGCTTCTCCAGGAGCGTCTCTAATTACAGGAACTACTTTGTTGATTGATGGAGGATGGACAGCAGTATAATTTTCAAGGCAATGCTTATTTCATCAACCTAATCAAAAAGCCACCGCCCGGGGCCAAATGAATTTTTAGAGTATCTCCTTTTTTGATGAGCGATTCAGCAAGAACATAATCCGCCGCATATTTATCTGCATTAATTCCATCTTTACAAATGGTGGCATTATAGTTGGATCCTGCATCCAAAAAATCAAACGAAATGGTGACGTCTCGTTCATTCCAATCCGTCATACCTCCGATATACCAGTTACTATTTTTTTGCCTGGCAGTAACAATAAATTCTCCTGCTTTGCCGGAAAGAACTTTTGTTTCGTCCCATGTAGTTGGTAAACTACCAAGCAGTTCCATAAATTTTGGTTCCTGCAAGCCCTGGGAGGGATTCCCTGAAAAAATTTGCATCGGATTATCATACACAATGAACATGGCAAGTTGATGACTCCTGGTACCCTGGCTCATCGGCATCCCTTCAATTTGTCGAAATCCTTTTTGTGTGGCATTATTTAGTAGTCCGGGTTCGTAATCAAAAGAACCAGCAAGCATTCGGGTATACGGAAGCGTTACATCATGGACCGGGGAAGGTTTATCACTCCAAATATTATATTCAGAACCCAATACACCTTCACGGGTAATATTATTGGGATAGGTTCGATTAAATCCGCGTGGAGGATAAGCTCCGTGGAACATAATCATTATATGGTGATCGGCACATGCCTTTGCAATGCGATGATAATAATTTACTATTTTTTGATCGTCCCGGTCAATGAAATCTGTCATAATAAAATCTACTCCCCATTTTTCAAACCTTGCCAGTGCACTGTCGAGTTGCCTGTCCAGAGCGTTTGAAAGAGTCCACATACTCACCTTAATATTTTTCTCTCTGGCATATGAGAGAATTGTATCCATATTAATGTTTGGATTGATTTTGAAAAGATCTGAATTATCACTCCACCCTGCATCCATCATGATCCTGTCAAATCCAAATCTCTTAGCGAAGTCGATATAATATTTGTAGGAAGCTGTATTTATGCCCGAGTGAAATGGCACATTAAACAGGTTGACATTTACAATCCACTCATCCGTGCACTTTCCTGGCTTTACCCACGAAGCATCTCCGATTTTGGAAGGAGATGCAAGTCGGTAAACAAGGTCATTCGAGGGTAATTCCTCATCATTTTTGGCGATGATAAGCACACGCCAGGGAAAACTTCGGGTACCCTTTGTTGTGGCAATATAATCTGCTCTTTTAGTTACTACGGGCTGAGGAAATTCTCCGGTATTGATTCTTTCTTCCAGCGGATATGCAGCAAATGAAGCATTTAAAGCGTCTCCGGAGGTTCCTGAGAGAAACATGCCGGGATAATCTTCAAGATCGGATTCGGTAATTCCAATTTTTGCTCCGATTGCAGTATTAATCAAAACGGGATTGAATGCGATTTCATTTTTGCCAATGCTATCTAACTTTCTCAGCGGATATAATTCCTCGAAGCTGGTGTGGTAAATGTCGACGTCATCCCGTTTGTGCACACCGGGATAAAAAGCCGTTGTGTGCGAGGGAAATCTAAAGGATGCATTTTCTTTTTTCACCTTCACCGAATCTTTAATGAATGTCAACCATCTATATGCAATCCCATCATCGTATATCCTAAATTGAAGGGAACAGTTTTTTTTAAATTTTATCTGAAGCAAATTGTACCTGTCGGGAATTGATTTTCTTTTTTCCGGAACAGGAGAAATAATTATTTCATTTACGGAAGAGACAGAGTGAGATGCAATCGAATTATTCAGAATCAAATCACCTTTGTTTACAAGTTCCATCCCTATTTCACTGGGCAACATTATCATTTTGCCATCCAAATTTACCTGGAATTTTATTCCGGAATCTTTCCAAATCTGAACACAAATATTTTTTCCGGGAGAGCAGACCAATAATGTATCGAGCGCAAAAGAGTTTGTAGATAGTGAAATAACAAATAGAATAGCCAGAATTCGATTCATGGTCGAATATAATAGATTATCGCTTATGGTTTGTATTTCCCGAAAGTACAGTTCTATGGGCTCCCGGCGGGCTTTCTTATTTATATATGATTAAAGTCAGTAGTAATACCAATTGAAGTTCTTTTTTTGTCAGAATTATTTTGAGTAAATTGAAGGTACTTTTTCACCCGCTGTGATTAAAGGTTACTAAGTATCTTTGGGAACTGAGAATTCGATTGATCAACAAAATTGTGGTTATGAATTTCAATCGTAAGAATAACGTAAGATTAATCGCTCTGCTATTCGTTTACGCTTTAAGTTTAGGAATTTGTCAGGGGCAGGATAAGACTGACAGCATCAAAATGCATCCCTATAAGAACATTGTGCGATACAATCTCTCAGGTGCGCTTGTTTTTGGTGCCGATCGATATATTGTTTTCGGCTACGAACGCGTTATCAGAAAAAATCAAAGTATTTCTATCAATTTTGGGAAAGCCAGTTTGCCCAAATTGATTACCGTCAGTACTGACAGCTTGGAATTGAGTAAGAACAGCTCTGCAAGCGGATACAATGTTTCGATTGATTACCGCGTTTATATATCGCGCGAAAATAAATATCCCGCCCCTCACGGTTTGTACATTGGTCCGTATTATTCCTACAATAAATTTACGAGGGACAACCAGTGGGATTATATTTATGCCAGCACTAACAACAGTGTGATGACGCATTCTACCATATCTATTCATACGATTGGATTCGAACTGGGTTATCAATTTATCTTTTGGAAAAGACTCACGCTTGACTTGCTGATGGTTGGCCCCGGAATCGGTATTTATGATTACAAAAACAAGATCGAAAGCAATGTCGATCCTGCTACCAGGGAACAGCTTATTGAAGGGTTTAAACAATTGCTTACTCAAAAATTCCCTGGTATGAATTTCGTCTTTGCCAATAAGGAAATCGATTCCAATGGCTCACTGAATACGACTTCCCTCGGTTACCGCTACCTCATTCAAATTGGAATCAACTTTTAGAAGTACCAAGACAGGAGTACTTAGTACCTAGACTTCAGAATTGAGGATTTCACTTGGCGAAGAAGTTTTTTTTCCCTTAAAAAGCATTTTTTGTGGTCAATCTATTTTGGCACCTCTAAATTGCAATCCATCAGCAAAAATGCTCGGATGCATAATTTTAGAGAGATGAACATATGGAAAAGGTCAATGGATTTGGCCGTGCAGATTTATAAGGTTACTTCAACATTTCCACCAGAGGAAAAATTTGGTTTAATTAGCCAATTACGAAATTGTGCCGTTTCAATACCGAGCAATATTTCAGAAGGCTCAGGAAGGACAAGTAACAGTCAATTCAAATATTTTCTTCAAATTTCAATGGGATCTTGCAATGAAGCCCAAACACAATTAGAACTTGCATTCCGTTTCGGATACATTGCCGAAAATGTTATGGTTGA
>PSRI01000135.1 GCA_003175935.1 Bacteroidota bacterium | reverse complement strand
ATATAATTTTGAGAGCTATATCCTTATGTTTGAACTCCCACAATTCGCGACTGAGATGTTCACTTTACAATTAAGATAACATTAGGTACTTCAACATTTTGCCCTATCTTGGTCGCTCATCATTTTCAAATGGAAAAAAAATCCAGTCCCAAGCTTAACATTTTCGACCTTACCATGATCGTGATCGGACTCGTCATTGGTATGGGAATTTTTCGGACTTCCAAGGACGCTGCTGCATCTTCATTAACACCTTCAATTTTCTTTGCTGCCTGGATCGTTGGCGGCATTGTTGCTTTTTGTGGCGCACTCACTTATGCCGAAATCGGTTCCAGATTTCCCGTAACCGGAGGTTACTATAAAATTTTTTCTTACACTTATCACCCATCCATTGCTTTCGCCATTAATTGTATCATTCTTATTTCAAACGCAGCTTCCATTTCAGGGGTTGCACTCATCGGTAGCGAGTATATCACACCGTTAATATTTGGTCAGGGTCATATTGCCATTCAGCAAACCATCGCCATTGCTTCGATCATACTTTTTTACGGAGTCAATTTGATGGGTTTGAGAATGAGTTCAACAACTCAGAATATATTGATGCTAATTAAGATCACCATGCTGGTCGTTTTAATTGCAGCTATTTTTTTTCCCAATCTTTATAACCCAAATCCATTGCCTGTTGGGAATTTGACCGGCAAAAACTTCACAGCAATTCTATTATCTTTCGGGGTGGCTTTAAAAGCAACTTCGTTTACTTATGGCGGTTATCAGCAAACCATCAATTTTGGCGAAGAAATAGAGAATCCACAAAAAAATATTCCGCGGGGCATTTTCATTGGGATACTCGTAATCATCATTCTCTATTTATCAGTAAGCTATTCCTATTACAAAGTGATTGGTTTTACAGAACTGAAAACAACATCAGGAATTGCTTCCCTTGTTGCAGAAAGAATGATGGGACCAACGGGACACTATGTTTCCTCCATTTTGTTGTTCATTGCCGTACTGGCATATGTGAACGTTTCATTGTTAAGTAATCCCAGGGTAATGTATGCAATGAGTGAAGACAGAATTCTGCCCGCGGCTTTCAGAAAAAAGGATGAAAAAAAGGATGTGCTCACGGTTAGTTTAACTGTTTTTGCCGCCATCTGTGTGATTGTGATATTTTTTGCTGATACATTTGATAAGATTCTCAGTTTTACAATCTTCCTTGACTCTATTGGAATGGCTACAAGTGCCGCAACCATTTTTGTTTTGAGGAAAAGAACAAAACACCTTGATGGAACCGGCATCTACTCCATGAAACTATATCCGCTGATGCCAGCGATTTTTGTACTAACCTATTTATTTGTGGGAACCGTAATCGCAATTACATTTCCGCAATATGCTTTGATAGGTGTTTCGGTTTTTGCTGTATTCCTTCTCATATATTTTGTAACCCAACGTAAAAGAAAATCTGAATAATGGATCTTTCATTTATCCTGAATGAACTGGGTGAGGATCGTGAGCATTATTTTAATGCTATTGCTCCACCAATTATGCAAACAAGCAATTTTGCGTTCAGGAAAGTTTCGGATATGCGTGCCCGTTTTGAAGATGAATACAGCGGTTTCCTGTACAGTAGAGGTTTGAACCCTACCGTTGATATTCTTCGAACAAAGCTTGCGGCGTTGGATGGAGCAGAAGATTGCCTCGTCTTCAATAGTGGAGCTTCTGCAATATTTGCTTCAGTACTCGCTAATGTTAAGTCTGGTGACCATATCGTTTCCGTTCAAAAGCCCTATACCTGGGCTCAAAAAATGTTCGATGTGATTTTACCAAGATTTGGCGTAACAACCACCTATATCGACGGCACCAAAATTGAAAACTTTGAGCATGCTATTCTTCCCAATACAACACTGATTTACCTGGAATCTCCAAATTCATGGGAATTTGCCATCCAGGACCTGAAAGCAGTTGCAGAATTAGCCAAATCAGAGGGGATTATTACGATTTGTGATAATAGTTACTGCTCGCCCCTATACCAGAAACCTATTAATTATGGAATTGATTTAGTACTGCAGTCAGCTTCTAAATATATTAGCGGTCATAGTGATACGGTTGCGGGCGTGCTTTCCGGAAGTGCCAGTATGATGAAGAAAATATTCGACAGTGAATATCTGAATGCTGGAATTGGAATAACTCCTTTTAATGCCTGGTTGCTGATCAGGGGACTTAGAACTTTGCAGGCCAGGTTGGAAAGGATCACTATAACTACCTCCAAAGTGATTTCATTTTTGAAAAATCACCCCAGAGTGGAGAGTGTTTGTTTTCCATTGGACCCTACATTTCCTCAATACGAACTTGCCCATAGCCAAATGACGGGTGCCTGTGGCTTAATGTCACTGTATTTAAAAGTTGAAAAAATTGAACAGGTAGTGCAATTTTGCGAAAATTTGAAGCATATCTTAATGGCAGTAAGCTGGGGTGGACATGAATCCCTCATAATTCCACGTTGCGCTTCGGTAAAACCTGAAGATTATGATGTTTCAAATAAAGATCACAGGATGTTAAGACTTTACGTGGGCCTCGAAGAACCTCAATACCTGATCGATGACATGAATCAGGCGTTAAATAATATTTAATCTGATCAACTCACGTTTTGCCGTTTTTTATTTTAGTTGAATATTTGTAGACTAAAACGAAACGTGAAAGGGAATTGAAGCCGCTTATCAAAAAGGCAGTTTTAAAGGCCCGCCACACAATAAATTTGATTCATGAGAAAATTTGCATTGACCGGCCTGTTTATATTATTACTATTTCAGGCAGCCAAACTACATGCACAGGGGAGTGATAAATGGGACCTCAAGAGATGTATCGAGTACGCAATGACTAATAATATATCCGTAAGGCAGGCCGACGTACAGGCCCGATTCTCTGAGCTCACTCTCAAACAAAGCAAACTTCAGCAAATCCCAAGTTTGAATTTCAGCGGCAATCATGGTTTGACTTTCGGCAGATCCCTTAATGCTAATACAAACATTTACTCTGATCAATCAGCTTTGACTGAATCAATGAGTTTAACCTCTCAGGCAACCATATTCAATTGGAACAGCCAGCGAAATACAATCAAAGGAAATGATTTGAGTTACCAGGCTGATAAAGCAGCCGTTGATAAGGCAAAAAATGATATAGGCCTTAATGTTGCACGTCAATACCTTTTAATATTATTGGATATAGAATCGGAAAGAGTTAATGAAATTCAACTGAATCAAAGTAAGGCGCAATTAGACAACACAAGAAAACAGGTTAATGCAGGTGCACTCCCTGAATTGAATGCTGCAGAACTTGAAGCGCAGGTTGCCAGAGACAGTGCTACTTGGGTTTCTTCTCAAACAACTGCTGAAGTTGATAAATTGGTTCTGAAGGCCATGTTGAATCTTGGCGCTGATGTTCCTTTTGAACTCGAAACACCACCGGTTGAGCAAATCCCGGTCGACAATATTTTAGAACTTACTCCCGCCGGAGTCTATGCGCTTGCAATGAAAACTCAACCTCAAATCAAAGCAAATAATTTGAGGCTGATGGCATCACAGAAATATTATGAAGCACAAAGAGGTAGATTGTATCCGACTATTTCGGCATACGGACAATTAAATACAAGATATTTCTCGCCGTTTACACCTCAATACCTGATTGATCAGGGTATCCAGCCAACTAATGCATACGTGCTCGATGGAGGGGGAAACAAGAGTTATGTATATGCCCAACAAACTTCGATCGGATCCTACAAGAGCGACTACTTTTCACTTTACGATGGATACTGGAAACAACACAAGGATAACTTTGGTCAGGCAGTTGGTATTAACGTGAGCGTTCCGATTTTCAACGGCTGGTCTCAAAAGGCAAATGTTGAAAAAGCAAAGCTCGACATACAAAACAAACAACTTTCTGTTGAGCAGGATACTTTAAAATTAAAAGAAGACGTTTATACGGCCTACAATCAGGCAATGGGATCATTCTTAACATTTCAGGCTCGTCAAAAAAGTGTTCAAACAGCAGAACGCTCATTTGATTTGGCAACTAAAAGATATAATATCGGTTCCATGCAAACCATTGAATGGTTAACTAATCAGGCTAATCTTTATAATGCCAGAATTAATTACCTGATATCACAGTTTGACTATGTGTTCAAAATGAAAGTTCTTGAATATTATAAAGGACAGGGATTGCGCCTCAATTAAACCAGTACCTCAATTATAACATTGAACTTAAGCTATAAAAGAACAAATCATGAATAAGAAATTACTTTGGACCCTTATTGTGCTGGTAGGATTAGTGATCCTCCTCGTTGCTTTGAAGAAAGGGGGAGTCCTCGGCAAGGACGAAGGGACAAAAGTATCTACTGAAAAAGCCACGACAAGGTCAATCACCGAAATTGTAACTGCCAGTGGAAAGGTTTATCCGGAAATAGAAGTAAAAATCAGTCCGGACGTTTCGGGTGAAATCACCGAATTGAATTTGCACGAAGGGGATAGTGTAAAGAAGGGTCAGGTGCTCGCACGCATTTATGCTGATATTTACGCAACCCAAAGAGATCAGGCCGCTGCGCAGGTTCAGGCGCAGGAATCCATGGTTTCAAATTCACAGGCTCAATTGGATGCTTTAAAATCTGCATTGGATCAGACACAAAAAAATTATGAACGTCAAAAACAACTTTTGAATGATAAAGTAATTTCAAAAGCTGAATTCGAACAGGCAGAAAATTCTTACAATACTGCCAAAGCAAATTATAATGCTGCTTTACAAGGTATCAAGAGCGGTCAGGCTACTGCTCAAAGTATGAAGGCAAATCTCAACAAAGCAAATAAAGACCTTAGCAGAACAACGGTACTTTCTCCAATGGATGGCGTGGTTTCCATGCTTAATGTGAAGAAGGGGGAAAGAGTGGTGGGCAACTCCATGATGGCAGGTACTGAAATGATGCGCGTTGCTGATATAAGAATTTTTGAAATTCGCGTAAATGTCGGCGAAAATGATGTGCAAAAAATTGACCTGGGCGACACTGCACTCGTTGAAGTAGACGCTTATAATACCAGGAAATTTAAAGCGATAGTAACACAAATTGCAAGTAGCCAGGTTGGTGCTACCACTCAAACTGCAAGCACATCTTCAACAGATGTAACAAATTATGAAGTTAGAATCAGGATCCTTCAGGATTCTTATAAAGACCTTATTGATCCCAGTAAACCTAAGAAATTCCCTTTCCGCCCGGGAATGAGTGCGAGCGCAGATATTCAAACCAAAACACATAATGGAGTTTTGGCAGTGCCTATAAATGCAGTTACAACCCGTGATAAAAGTGATACTGGAAAAGTTGCCATGAAAAAAGAAGAAAAGCCAGATCAAAACAATAACAATAATAATAATTCAGGTTCCGAAACAAAAGGAAATCCTGACGATTTGCAGGAAGTAGTATTTGTTTTGCAGCCTGATGGAACGGTAAAGAAAACAAAAGTGAAGACCGGCATTCAGGATATAAATTATATCGAAATTCTTGATGGTCTTAAACCAAACGATGAAATTATTACAGGTCCATATACTCTTGTGAGCAAAACCCTCAGGGACGGTACAAAAGTAAAAGTGGTTCCTAAAGAACAATTATTCGAACAAAAGAAATAGATACATAGATCAGGGATTGAAAAAACTTTGAGTAGTAAAAGTTTGAGGACTAATTTTGGTTCTCAAACTTTTTTCTTTTAGGAGTAATTTGCAATTAAACTTCGTCTATCCATGGGATTTGGTATCATAGGAAGCGGTAGCTGGGGAACAGCCATAGCAAAAATGCTAAGTGAAAATGGTGTGCCTTTGATTTGGTGTGTTAGAAATGATGACATTGTCAATCAAATCCAAAAGCGAAAACACAATCCGAACTATTTGAGATCCGTTTATTTTGATACCACACAATTGGATCTTACCTCAAATCCCAAATATGTTTTTGAAAATGCGGATCATATAGTTATTGCAATTCCCTCGGATTACGTAATGGAGCAGTTTGATGGTTTGAGCACTGATGAATTGGCAAGCAAGAAAATTATTTCTGCAGTAAAAGGGATTTTGCCTTCAGAAAATTTATTGTTGAATGACTGGCTCAAAAAGAAATTCGAATTTGATCCCTCAAATTATTTTACCATCATGGGGCCCTGCCATGCTGAAGAAGTTGCTTCGGAAAAACTTTCTTATCTCACTTTTTCAGGGCTGCATGAAGAAGAAGCCGATAAGATTGCAGAAAATTTTAAATCAGATCATATCAACGTTGTTATCAATCATGATATCTATGGTGTACAATATGCAGCAATCCTAAAAAATATATATGCTCTTGGTTCAGGTATAGCTCACGGTTTGGAATACGGTGATAATTTTTTGAGTGTTCTCATTGCAAACTGCGCAGATGAAATGGCAGGTTTTCTAAGAAAGGTGGGAATTAGAAATATTGAAGTCGGTATTCATTCAGGCATCGATCCATTGCATCATAAGAAATCACCCAATTATGCAGCTTCGGTTTACCTGGGCGATTTGCTGGTGACCTGTTATTCTCTTTTTAGCCGAAACCGAACTTTTGGAACTATGATAGGCAAAGGATATTCCGTAAAATCGGCACAGCTTGAAATGAACATGGTAGCCGAAGGATATAAGGCAAGTAAATGCATGCATGATATCAATAAGGAAGTAGGGGCAGATGCTCCAATCCTGGAAACAATTTATAATATCCTTTGGCAGAGTTTACCGGCAGGAGAAGGATTCCGCCAGATAGAAGAGTCGCTGGTTTAGTGGCAGTTGTAATTTTTGAGCGGCAAATTTTAACCTTTTGCAACTTGGCCGGCACCTATAGATGTTGTAACTTTATGTTGAACAGAAAATTTACATATGCCTTTCTCCTACTCCATATTAAGTAATATAGCCATCCTGGGTATGATTGGCATCCTAACGATAGTACAGGTGGTTAAGGCAGTTCGAAATCATATACACAAGCCTCACTAGGTTTATACAACGAAGAGCTCCGAGGCAATTCCATCCGCATAAAGTTTTCCAGTCTTAGTAAGTATGATGTTATCACCTGCACGGTAAATTTTATCTTCAAATTTTTTGAGTGTTTTCAGCACTTTTTCAGCTGCATCTTCGCCGTATTCATCTGTGATCTTTAACAGGCTCATTCCCTCCATAGTTCGAAGGGAAGTCATGATGTATTCATTCAATTTCTGCGAGTCATTCAATTCTTCTTTTTCAAAAGGTATTTGTCCCGCACTTATTGATTTTATATAAAGAGCATTATTAGCAATGTTCCAACTCCTGGTGTTGATTCCATCATACGAATGTGCAGCAGGTCCAAATCCATAATAGGGTTTGCCCATCCAGTAGGAAGAATTATGTCGACTTCTTTTTCCCGGAACCGCAAAATTTGAAATCTCATAGTGGTCATAACCCTCTGCCTCCAACTTCTCCATTAAAAGCAGGAATTGCCTGCTTTGTTGTTCAGCATCCACGTCAGGAACCTTTTTGGTTTCAATCAATTTTTTCAATGCTGTTTTAGGCTCTACAGTCAGCGCATAGCATGAAATATGCGGAACATTAAAAGCCGTAACTTTTTCAATATTTTTTACCCATTCTTCATCCATAAGGCCCGGAATTCCATATATCAAATCGATACTGAAATTATCGAATCCGGCTTTTAAGGACTGCTCCATTGATCGAATACCCTGTTCAGAATTATGAGCGCGGTTCATCCACCGGAGATCCCTATTGTAAAAAGATTGAATTCCGATACTGAGTCGGTTAATTCCTTCGTCTTTCCAAAATTTCAGAACTTCAGGATTTATATCGTCCGGATTTGCTTCCAGTGTAATTTCAGCCCCCGGAACAACTTTGAATTTTTTGAATATTGCATTCAGAATAGAAGAAAGCTCGACATGTCCAAGCAGGCTGGGAGTGCCGCCGCCAAAATAAATTGTATCAGTACTTTCCGATTTTTCATAAGGTGAAGTCAGTTCGATTTCTTTCAATAAAGCGACTACTAAATCGTTCTTGAGTTGCAATGAAGTGGAGAAATGGAAATTGCAATAATTGCAGGCTTGTTTGCAAAATGGAATATGGACGTAAATGCCAGCCAAAGGGGAAAGATTTTAGTTTGTAGATTTATGAAATTAGTTTTGTCGCTAATGGAATATCATCTTCGTGCTGCCTTTTTGATAATGGGATGCGTGTTTTCATTATGCATTTGCGCGCAGGAGAAATATGAATTGCATTACGAATTCGTTGACAAAGATAGTTCCTTCAAATCTGAATCACTTGGGCTACTGAGCTCATTCGTGAACAGGCAAACCTGCAACGAATACATAGTAAGTATTCCCTCTACATTAAGATCAAAAGGATTCATCACAGCTTCCGTAGACAGTGCTGTTTTTGATTCAAGTTCTGCGCGCGCATGGATTTATATCGGAAATTCTTACAGATGGCTGCGGTTAAACACAAGAACAGCTGATAAAAAAATGCTCAATGGAGTGGGCTGGAGCGACAAAACATTTACGAACAAAACACTCGATTTTGGTAGTCTGCACTCATGGCAGGAAAGGATGCTGAGTTATTATGAAAACAATGGCTACCCTTTTGCAAAAATCAGACTGGACAGTCTCACTATTGATTCGTCATATGTTTCTGCGAATCTTATCACGGATAAGGGTCCACAATATAAAATTGACAGCATTCGTGTTTATGGCAAGGCTAAGATTTCAAATTATTTCCTTCAGCAATATTTAAATATTCCTAATGGTTCCGGCTACCGTAGGGATCGACTGCAAAATATCAGCCCCCGTTTGCTGGAACTGCCCTATTTGCGAGAGTCCAAACCCTGGGATATTACCATGGCCGGATCTGGATCAGTCCTGAATCTATATCTGGAACCAAAAAAGAGCAGCCAGGTTGATGTACTTGTTGGATTTTTACCCGCAAATGAGCAATTGGGAGGTACTAAATTATTGCTGACCGGAGAAGCAAACATAAATCTTAAAAATGCTTTGAGTGGAGGAGAAACAATTGGTGTGAACTGGCAACAAATTCAGCCTAAATCACCGCGATTAAATTTATTGTTTGAACAACCATACATTTTCCATTCTCCTTTTGGGATCAATTTCAGTTTCGATCTATTAAAGAAGGACTCATCTTACTTAAACCTCAACGCGATTTTCGGATTGCAATACCTTTCATCGGGCAGGCAGAGTGGAAGAATATTCATTCAGTCTTTTATTTCAAACCTGCTTCCGGGTGGAATTGATACAAATCAAATTAAACAAAATAAAACCCTGCCCAGCTTCATTGATGCGTCTACAACAAATTTGGGAGTGGATTATAGATTTAATAATACTGACTATCGATTTAATCCACGCAAGGGAAATGAATTTAGTATGCTTGCCTCTGCTGGTTTGAGGAAAATAAAGAAGAGCAGTACCATTACTAATCTCACAAAAGATGCCGGTGGCGATGAATTCAATTTTAACTCACTGTACGATACGCTAAAGCTGAATTCTTATTTGTTGAAGCTGCAGGTAATCGGAGCGCATTATTTTAAAATAGGACGGCAATCTGTTTTGAAAGGTTTGGTAAATACCGGATGGATACAGTCCCAAAATATTTTCCAGAATGAAGTTTTTCAAATAGGCGGTTACAAATTACTGAGAGGATTTGATGAAGAAAGTATTTATGCAACAGCATATACAGTAATCAGTGCGGAATATCGTTATCTAATTGGATTGAATTCCTATTTCTTTGGGTTTACAGATGGAGGATGGTCGAAAAATAAGTCTTATGGAGTTGATGTCGCAACAAATTCACACACTTATCTTGGAATCGGAATAGGGATGGCATTCGAAACAAAACCAGGAATTTTTAATTTGAGTTATGCGGTGGGTAAAAGAGATGATACCGGTTTGAATTTCCGCCAGTCGAAAATACATTTTGGATTAGTAAGTTTATTCTGAGATACTCTTGCGTCAATTTAGCAATGATTGAAATAAATTTGCAAAATAAACTAAACGCTTTTGAGATTTTTTTTACTCTTCATAGTGGTCTTTCAATTTGGATTGATATCAACTGCAATTGGGCAGGATGATTCCCTATCAAAACCTCCACAGGAAATAATCAAAAAGGATAGTGTACCCGTATTAAATCCAGACTCAGTGAAGCCCGTCCCCAAAAAGAAAAAGGCTGTTGTAAAAACCAATTTGGATTCCCTTCTCAAAAAAGATAGCTTAAAAAATATTCTTGCAACTGATACCTCGAAGCCAGTTACTGATACCGCGGGTAAAGTAGCACAGGCGGGAGCTGATTCCACAAAACACATAGTTGAAGTAAAGGCTCCGGTCATTGCTCCCCCCAAAGCTCCCGAGCTACCTCAACCAGAAATTATAATTCCCAGCAAGGACTGGCTATTTTATATTGTGATGGCCATTTTGCTGTTTCTGGCCCTGCTCAGGACCAGTTTTTCGAAATATTTCAGCGATATGTTCCGGATTTTCTGGCACACCTCATTCAGGCAAAAGCAAATCCGTGATCAATTGCAGCAGGCGGCCCTGCCTTCCCTTTTATTTAATGTATTCTTTGTATTGAGTTCGGGACTGTTTGCATATCTGGTTCTCCATCAATTACAATCCTTTCCGAGTGTTAATCACTGGCTGTTATTGGGGATCTGTATGCTTATTATAATGGTTATCTACCTCGCTAAATTCTTTGTTTTAAAGGTTGCCGGCTGGATTTTTGGGCAAAAAGAGGCAGCGGAGACCTATATATTTATAGTGTTCCTGGTGAACAAGGTGATGTCAGTTTTACTTCTTCCAGCCATCCTGATTTTGGCCTTTGCAGACCCCTCTTTACAGGGAATTGCCCTCACTCTTTCCATTTTGTTATTAATTTTATTTATAGGCTACCGCTTTATAAGGTCCTATACTACTATACGTAATGAACTAAGAATTAGTCAATTGCACTTCTTTTTGTACATTTGCGGGTTTGAACTCGTGCCTGTTTTATTGATTTACAAGCTGTTGATGAATTTGTTTGAAAGAACTTCGTAACTTTGCGAACCATAGCCAAAGTAACACATGGTTAAAAACGGGACAAAAATGGCAGAAGGCTCTGCTAAATCGATAAAAAAAATCCTGATTACCCAGCCGAAACCAGATTCAGATAAGTCACCTTATTTTGAACTGGCGAGGAAACACAACGTGCAGTTGGAGTTTCATCCATTTATTAAGCTGGAAGGTATCCCCGCTAAAGAATTCCGAAAGCAGAAGATTGACGTTGTCAATTATAGCGCGGTTGTTTTCACGAGCAGGAATGCGATCGATCATTTCTTCCGCACATG
Source organism: Bacteroidota bacterium (assembly GCA_003175935.1). GTDB lineage: Bacteria > Bacteroidota > Bacteroidia > Chitinophagales > Chitinophagaceae > PSRI01. Next base: position 628 of record PSRI01000135.1, on the reverse strand, counting down.
CGAAGAGATGAAGTTCAGTGTATCACAGGATACAAAGTATTTCTGCATTACTGAAGCTGTTGCTCTGTACTTGCAAAAGTTCATTCTTTACAGGAAGCGTAAGGTATTCTATGGCGCGGATGGAACAAACAAGAGTTTGTTTGATGTAATCAATAAGCATAAAGAGAACGAAAAGTTTCTTTATCCCTGCTCCGAAAATCAGCAGGACAACGAGATCATTAATTGGCTCAAGAACAACAAATGTGAGTTCGCAACTCCATTTATGTATAAAACCATCAGCAATGATGTAAAAGAAGTGATGGGCAAGGTTGATTACGACGTCATTTGCTTTTTCACTCCAAGCGGTGTAAAGAGTTTGCTAGAGAACTTCCCCAAGTTCAAGCAGAACGGTACTATGTTTGGTGCATTTGGAAACAATACTTCCAAAGCTATTGAAGAAGCCGGTCTAACCCTACATATCAAAGCTCCCGTTCCTGAAGCGCCATCGATGGTTGCAGCTTTAGAGAAGTTTCTTTCGCACGACAAAAAATAACGATTGTAAAATATCCATTCAAATATTTGCAGGGCCGGTCCATTGAGATTGGCCCTGTTTTTTTATTGTAACTTTCGATATGCACAAGCATACAAA
>PSRI01000140.1 GCA_003175935.1 Bacteroidota bacterium | reverse complement strand
CTCGCCTTCGCGAAGCTTGCGCCACCGCTATAGCTTTAGCGCACGCGGTCAGCGAAGCAAGGCCGGCAGGCAGGCGTGAAATTCTTCTACGCAAATATCTGTCTCAAATGATGATGCAAATGTGCAACATAATCCATGATAATCCACTCGAGCGTTTTCATTTCATTGTTGTCATATTGCGGATTAACTGGATAAACTAATTTTTCCGCAGGAATATTTTTTACAACAAATACGATCTGTCGATTCAATGCCTGCCAAACATTGATTAACTGATCAAGAGGAATTTCCTGGTAATGATTCGCCTTCACCAGCTCAACCTGATTATAAGATTGCACAATATATGGCTGAGGTAAAAATGGTATCTCGGTAAATCTTTTCAAATTGTTCAGCGCACTATCTACCAAATGTCCCAGAATCTCTTTCTTCGACCACTTACCCGGAGCTGGCCGCCTGAGTATGTGTTCGTCTGATAATTTTCGAAACCTGGCTGGTACTTCTTCAATTATATTTTCTAAATCAGTTATTGAAGAAACCAGATCTGCATTGTCTTCTACAAATCCTTTTTCCTGCCACATGGAATAAAATTTGAAAGATGAAAAAAGAAAATGGAAAATTACTTTTTAGTTCAATCCTACATGTTGAAAAACCGTTTTTTCCCTTTGCTCATACCTCCTGTTTTTCCCAGACAAGGTAGAAACTTAATTCATGAGATTCCAAAGAGATTCTACACGAGTATATTTAGAGAAGAACATTTTCATAAATGATCGCCGCTCCCTGTCCTACACCTACACACATAGTGGCCAGACCGTATTTTGTTTTAGTGCGTTTCATTTCATGAATTAGGGTAGTTGAAATTCTTGCACCGCTGCAACCCAATGGATGCCCAATAGCAATGGCCCCGCCGTTGACATTTACTTTGTTTCGATCGAGCCCAAGATCGCGTATGCATGCGAGTGATTGAGATGCGAATGCTTCATTAAGTTCTATCAGTCCCAAATCTTTTACTCCGATTCCTGCCCTTTCCAACGCCTTAATTGTTGCAGGCACAGGCCCAATCCCCATTATGGAAGGATCCACTCCGGCAACTGCCATCCCAATTATTTTTGCCAGGGGTTTTAATGAAAATTTTTTCACGGCTTCTTCGCCTGCTAACAATACTGCTGCTGCGCCGTCATTGATACCCGAAGAATTCCCAGCGGTCACAGTGCCTTCTTTTGCAAATGCAGGTCGCAGTTGTAATAATTTTTCCAGGGATGATTGTCTTGGAGGTTCATCCACAGAAAAAATAATTTTCTCATCCTTATTCGGAGTAATTTCTACTGGAACGATTTCGTCTTTCCACTTCCCGGCATTTAGCGCTGCGAAATATTTTTGCTGAGAACTTAATGCAAATTCATCCTGTTCCTCACGGGGAATATCCCATTGCTTTGCAACATTTTCAGCGGTCTCCCCCATGCTGTAAGGATAATACATATCCGCAAGCTTTTTATTGGTGAGCCGCCATCCGATAGTTGTATCAAAAATTTCCGGCTTCCTTGAAAATTTTTCATCTGTTTTAGGCATTACAAATGGAGCCCGGGTCATGCTTTCCACTCCACCCGCGATATACACTAATCCTTCTTCACACATGAGCGCGCGTGCTGCATCCATAATAGCCTGCAATCCCGATGCACAAAGTCTGTTTACTGTATTTCCTGCCACACTCACCGGAAGTCCGGCAAGTAATGCTGCCATTCTAGCCACATTTCGGTTATCCTCACCTGCCTGGTTCGCATCTCCTGCAATTACATCTTCAATGCAGTTTTTATCGATGCCGGGGTTGCGATCCAGGAGATTTTTAATGACAAGAGCCAGCAAATCATCGGGTCGTACACTACTCAAAGCCCCACCATATCTTCCAATTGGAGTTCGAACAGCATCAATAATATAGGCTGATTGCATGCAGATAAATTTGAAAAAAGAAGGGCCAAATTTAGGGTATTGTATTCATTTCAAACATTGTGAAACCCTCATTGTACCTTTGCGCCTATGAAAGTAGCAACGAGCCGGAATATCAGGCACTTGAGTCTGGAAGAACTGCAGGATTTCTTTGAACAGGAAGGTGAAAAGAAGTTCAGGGCAAAGCAGGTTTATGAGTGGATCTGGCTCAAACAGGCCCAGGATTTTGAAGCAATGACAAATCTCAGTAAAGACCTTCGCACCAAATTATCCAGCCATTTTACACTGCCTGCTTTACATATTGATACCACTCAGATTTCATCAGACGGGACCATTAAATCACGGTTCAGGACTCACGACGGCAATTTCGTAGAAGGTGTTTTGATTCCTACTGAATCGAGGACCACTGCCTGTGTTTCGTCTCAAATTGGATGTAGCCTGAGCTGTAAATTTTGTGCGACTGGTTATATGGATAGAAAACGGAACCTGGACTACGATGAAATTTATGATGAAGTCGCACTCATCAATAAACAATCCGAAAAAGAATATGGAAAAAAATTGAGCAATATTGTTTTCATGGGAATGGGTGAACCCCTGCTCAATTATAAAAATGTTTTGAAAGCCGTTGAAAAAATTGCCTCTCCGGAGGGAATGGGAATGAGTCCTCGCAGAATTACAGTTTCTACTGCCGGTGTTGCAAAAATGATCAGGCAACTTGGAGATGACCAGGTGAAATTCAAACTCGCACTTTCATTACATGCGGCCAATGATGCGAAGCGCCATGAAATCATGCCCATCAACGATACGAACAATATCAAATCCCTGATCGAAGCACTTAACTATTTCTATAAGCAAACGCAAAACGAAATCACCTTCGAATATATTCTCTTCAAAAATTTTAATGATTCTATTCAGGATGCTGATGAACTCATTAAAATATACAGACAGGTTCCTGCCGATCTTGTGAATATTATTGAATACAACCCTATTGATGCAGCCAATTTTTCCAAACCCGACGAAATCACAACAGAAAAATTCATGCAGCACCTTGAAAAAAACAGGGTGAATGCCAGACTAAGAAGAAGCCGCGGTAAAGATATTGATGCCGCCTGCGGACAATTAGCCAACAAATAGCGCCTTTGCGTCACTTTGCGCTTTTGCGCGAAACATTTCGAAATTTAAATCCATGAGCACAAATTCCTTCAACAAATTCATCAACAAAGGCGCGAGCGGCGCTAAAAAGAAAGAAATAATCCGCCAGGAAAAAAAGAAAGCCCGCGCTGAGAAGAAGGCATGGTTCGAAGAGAAAAAGAAAAAAGAATTTGAAGAAAGAAATAGTCATTCAGATCGACCTCAATTCAACGGTGGCGAAAAAAATTTCGATAGAAATAGAAAACCGGGAAAATTTTCGGATGACAAAAGAAGTAAAAAGCCTTACAACAGGGAAAGAAATAATCATTCTGATCGTCCCAAATTTAATCGCACAGAAAAGGAATTCGACAGCAATAAAAAGCCCGGGAGATTTTCAGTTGAAAAAAAAGAAAAAAAATCATTCGACTCAGATAAACCTAAATTCAAGTCTTCTCTCAGCACGATAGAACCATCGAAGACCAGATTTCAAACTTCAGACCGAAGGAAATCCGCACCAACTTCTATTTACAAAGGATCTAAATCGAAGATAAGCAGTGCAAAAAACGCGGAGGCTTCTCAAAACAAAGAAGGAGTTGAAGCCGGATTAATGCCTCTCAATAAATTTATTTCCTGGAGTGGTTTATGTTCCCGTAGAGATGCTGCAGAATTAATTAAGCAGGGAAAAGTGACTGTAAATGGAGAAAAGGTATTGGAACCTCCATTTCGTGTTAGCAGTAAAGACGAAGTGAAGGTGAATGGAAAAAAACTTTCCATAAGAAAAAACCTCGTGTATATTCTTTTAAATAAGCCCAAGGATTATATCACAACTATGGATGATCCCGAAGGAAGAAGCACAGTGATGGAACTTATTAGTGGAGCTACCGATGAAAGAGTTTTTCCTGTTGGCAGATTAGACAGAAATACAACAGGCGTGTTGCTCCTGACTAATGATGGAGAATTGACTCAGCGAATGACACATCCGAGTTTTGAAGTGAAGAAATTATACGAGGTTCGATTGGACAGACCACTTTCCAAACAGGATTTCGATACGGTATTGAAAGGTATAAATCTCGAAGATGGATTCATCAGGCCCGATGCACTGGCCTATGCAGATCACAAAGACAAATCCATTATTGGAATTGAAATTCACAGTGGAAGAAACAGAATCGTGAGAAGAATTTTTGAGCATCTTGAATACAAAATCAAAAATCTGGACCGGGTGATGTACGGAAATTTCACCAAGAAAAATATTGAGAGGGGAAAATGGCGATTCCTATCTGAAAAAGAAATCAGACTTTTAAAACACATGCACCCCAAAAATTCTATTCGCAAAATTCACACACAGGGCTAGATTAATTGGACATGATGAGAGATTCTTACCATAACCCACCTGAAAAAAATCACCATTCAGCTAAGAAAGCATATCCATCAGTCATTTTTGAAAATGATTCATTTGTTGTTTTGAACAAACCATCAGGAATGCTTTCAGTTCCAGACAGAGAAGGAAAAGAAAATTCTTTGAAGGATATATTACAGGAGATTTATGGCAAAATCTTTACAGTTCATCGTTTGGACAGGGATACCAGCGGACTGATCATTTTTGCAAAAGAAGAAGGAACCCATAAATATCTTTCACAACTTTTCGAAGGGAGATTGATTGAAAAATTTTACCTCGGACTTGTTCCCGGATCGCCTGTACATGACAGTGGTACTGTTGATGTGGCGATTATGGAACATCCGGGCAGGCCCGGAATCATGGTCACCAATAAAAATGGTAAGGAATCAATCACTGATTATAAAGTTTTGGAAAAGCTGGGACCCTATACCTGGATGGAATTTCAAATTCATACAGGGAGAACTCACCAGGTAAGGGTACATATGAAATATATTGGTCATCCTCTTGCATGCGATTCAATTTATGGTGATGGCGCACCCATTCTGTTATCATCGATTAAAAGAAAATTTAAGCTGTCTAAAAATGACGAAGCTGAACGTCCGCTTCTTAACCGACTGGCGCTTCATTCATGGAAACTAAAATTTAAGGATCAGAAAGGTAATGATTTGGAATTCGAAGCACCGCTTCCTAAAGACCTTTCAGCAATGCTGCATCAATTAGAAAAATGGACGGCCGGTAAATAATCAAATCTTAAACTCCGTATTTTTTGTAACTTTTTGAATTGATCAATCGTTCCATTTTTACAATTAAAAAATAACTGTAATGAGAAAACAAGTTCGATTGTTTTTGTTACTGCAGGTCTTGTCTGCAGTAACTGTTTGGGCACAATCAGATGCACCCGATCCCGCTATCATCCAAAAAATTCGTGAAGAAGGATTGCAACATTCGCAGGTAATGGATATTGCCCATCATCTTACTGATGAAAGTGGCCCCCGCCTAACAAATTCTCCGGGATTTATGAAGGCTGCTCAATGGGCAGTTGCAGAAATGAAAAGCTGGGGAATGAAATCTAACCTTGAAGCATGGGGCGATTTCGGTCCGGGTTGGGAACTTCAAAGGAGTTATATCGCAATGAAAGTTCCTTATTATCATCCCATCATTGCACATCCTTTTGCCTGGACCAAAGGAACCAATGGAATGGTAACTGCGGATGTTGTATTTCTCCAATCCTTAAGCGAAGAAGCAATTTCAAAATACAAAGGAAGTTTCCAGGGTAAAGTAGTTCTTGCAGGAGTTACTGACACCGTTCTCAGATCAGCATTTGATGCTTATGCAAATAGGTATACAGACAAAGAACTCGATTCGCTCAAAGACAGCGATATGTTTACCGAAGAAATGCTGAATGGTATGATTGGATATTTTAATGGAATAAGAGCCGCAATGAGGCACCTTCAAAAATTAGGTTGCGTTGCAGTTCTCAATGCACGTACATATAACAGAGACGGCACAATCGATGTGGCCCAATGGTATACCGGCAAAAAAGATGAACTGCTCGATCTGCTCACATTTGAAGTAGGTACAGAAGATTACCTGTCCATGCAAAGGCTTTTAGAAAGAGGAAAAAAAGTTCAGATTGAATTGGAAGTAAAATCCAGAATGATTCCGGAAAATACTAAAGCATATAATGTAATCGGAGAAATTCCAGGTACAGATCCAACATTAAAATCTGAACTGGTGATGTTAGGTGGCCATCTGGACTCATGGCACAGTGGAACGGGCGCAACGGATAATGCCGCAGGATGCGCTGTAATGATGGAAGCAGCGAGAATTTTGCACGCATTGAATCTCCAGCCTAAAAGAACTATTCGCGTTGCATTGTGGAGTGGAGAAGAGCAGGGTTTATTAGGATCTCATGCCTATGTAACCAAACACTTTGGCGATCCTGTAACCATGAAATTATTGCCAGAGCAGTCAAAAGTTTCTGTTTATTATAATCTCGACAATGGAACCGGAAAAATCCGGGGAATTTATTTGCAGAATAATGAAGCAGTAAGACCCATATTTCAACAATGGCTTCAACCCTTTAATGATCTCGGCGCAACAGCGATTACCTCGAGCAACACAGGTGCTACTGATCATCTGTCATTTGATGCAGTGGGTATACCGGGATTTCAATTTGTTCAGGATCCCATGGAATATGAAACACGCACGCATCATACCAATATGGATGATTACGATCACCTCTCACCCGATGATTTAAAACAGGCATCAACCATAATCGCGGCATTTGTGTATTTGAGTTCTGTGAGAGCTGAAAAAATTCCGCGCAAACCATTGCCCGATCCGGGGCCCTGGTTATTTGACTCATTTAAGTTGAAATAATCAAAACAAAAAAAGTCAAGCCGAAAGCTTGACTTTTTAATTATGTTTTCAAAAAACTTTAAATATTCGGTTGAGGTGTGTAGCGCAAATATGGCTTCACAACTTTCACACCTTTAGGGAATTTCTTGATTGCATCTTCTGTAGAAACCGCAGGAACAACGATTACATCTTCAGTTTGCTTCCAGTCGGCCGGAGTAGCTACGCTGTAATTAGCAGTGAGCTGAAGTGAATCAATTACTCTCAATACTTCAATGAAATTTCTTCCGGTTGAAGCTGGATATGTAAGCGTGAGCTTGATTTTTTTGTCGGGCCCAATTACAAAAAGAGAACGAACTGTAAAAGTTTCGGATGCATTTGGATGAATCATGCCATAAAGATTTGCAACTGTTCTGTCTTCATCCGCAATGATTGGAAAATTAACTTCAACGTTTTGTGTTTCATTGATGTCTTTTACCCATCCTATATGTTTGTCCAGCGGGTCAACGCTAACAGCAAGTACTTTTACATTTCTCTTTGCGAATTCATTATTTAATAATGCAGTTTTTCCAAGCTCTGTTGTACACACCGGGGTATAATCAGCAGGGTGCGAAAAAAGAATTCCCCAACCGTTGCCCAGGTACTCATACAAATCTATTTCACCTGCGGTGGTCTTAGCCTTAAAATTTGGCGCTATATCACCTAAACGCAAACTCATAAAATCGAATTTTTTAATGGTAAAATTGGTTATTGACCATGCGAATATATTAATTCCCGACCGATTTTGTGGACTAATTAGTTAAATTTTTTTAAATGGTCCGGGCACGAGTAATGGCTGATTTACCAAACTTATTCTTGACTTCATCAATAGCTTTGTACAGGTCAGTTTTCTTTTCTACATCATCGAATAAGTTGGTTTGCAATGCTTCATCGGTAAGCTCGCTTAACCTAACACCCAGTAGTCTAATGAGCTCACCGGAACGATATAGCTTGTTAAACAGGTCCTTAGCAACAGGAATTAGTTCGTCATCGTAAAATGAATATGGTATCGAAGTTTGTCGGGATGTTGTTTCAAAATCCGGGTACCTGATCTTGATAGTTACACAGCCAGCCATCTTGTTATCTTGTCGCAATTCATGAGCAACCTTTTCAGTCATTCTTACCAACTCGGACATTAAGAAATCCAGGTCCGCTGTGTTAGTATCAAATGTATTCTCTGTGGATACCGATTTCGCCTCATGATAGGCAACAACTTCACCATAATGTTTGCCTTTCGCTTTTTCTAAAAGTTCTGCGCCATAATTTCCGAGACGAAGTTCCAGTTCTTCAGGGCTACGCGTCACAACATCACCAATGGTTTGAATACCCATTTCCATAAGCAATTTGTAAGTCTGCCCACCAACTCCCGGAATTTTATTCACTGGAAGCGGAGCAAGAAATTCCTGTTCCTTTCCAAATGCAACCTGCATGTATCCATTGGGCTTGGCCTCATTTGTAGCAATTTTCGCAATCATTTTATTTGAAGCGAGAGCAAATGAAATGGGTAAGCCGGTTTGATTAATGATTTCCTGCCGCAAATCAATAGTCCACTGATAAGGATTGAAATATTTATCCATTCCAGTTAGATCGAGATAGAATTCATCGATAGAAGCTTTTTCGAAAAGTGGTGCTTTAGATGCAATGATTTCTGTAACCCAGCGTGAATATTTTGAATATTCTCCCCGACTTCCATTGAGAACAGTAGCATGAGGACAAAGACGCATAGCAGTCGCCATTGGCATTGCAGAATGGATTCCGTATTTTCTTGCTTCATAACTGCATGCAGCAACTACTCCTCGTTCACGGCTCCCTCCAACTATCAAAGCTTTGCCTTTGAGAGATGGATCCCGGATACATTCCACTGACACAAAAAACGCGTCGAGGTCAAAATGCACTATAATTCGTTGGGGATCATTCATACCAGCTGCAATCTACTAAATTTCCATACGGTCAAATAGTAAAGAAAGTATGAATCATTTATTTTTAACAGATGGAAATGGAATGGCTGAAATCAGGAATCGCTCCCCTCAAAGATCTAATTGCATTCCTGAACAAAAAATCTCAAACTAATAATATTCGAAAGAAGCAGCTCATCATGGAACTGCGAAATAATCTCAACGTTTTCAGCAATGCATTCCTGAATGATGTCTCTTATGATACAATCATCGATTTACTCAGCAACAAAGCCATCCAGGATGCTATAGCTGATAATTTCAGTTTTAAAAAATTGAGGGCAGGCAATTTGCATCTGTCCCAGATTAAGGATGAGAGAAACAAGAAATATGAAGGCTGGACCGCTGAAAAAATAGTTGAAAAAATAGATGAGAAAATAGTGGAACTCAGAAATATAAAAAAAATGAACCAGGGTTCAGTCAAAAAGGCAAAAAACAATATTGCTTTAATGATCAGTAACCTTTATTTCAGAATGAAATTGCTCGCAGATTTTATTAAAGCCGACTAATTTGGAAATAGAAATTGAACACTTAAAGAAAACAGTTTACGCAATTCGACCTCT
>PSRI01000109.1 GCA_003175935.1 Bacteroidota bacterium | reverse complement strand
CTATTCGCGAGAGTGGGTGGCGGTATCTACACCAAGGCGGCAGATGTTGGTGCTGACCTTGTTGGAAAAGTTGAAGCGGGCATTCCTGAAGATGATCCCCGCAACCCTGCAACCATTGCAGATAATGTGGGAGATAACGTGGGAGATGTTGCAGGTATGGGCGCCGATCTTTTCGGTTCTTATGTTGCAACCGTGCTGGCTACAATGGTACTCGGTCAAGAAACTGTAGCGCAGGATAATTTCGGAGGTCTGTCTCCTATTCTGCTTCCAATGTTGATTGCGGGAGTGGGTATTTTGTTCTCTATTATCGGAACATTATTCGTTCGTATTAGCGACTCAGCAGGAATCAATACAGATAGCGTTCAGAAAGCATTAAACCTTGGTAACTGGGGTTCTATTGTTCTTACAGCACTGGCTTCAGTTGGTCTGGTTTATTATGTGCTTCCTGAAAATTTAAGTTTACGTGGACATGATTTTACAAAATGGGGTGTGCTTGGAGCGATAGCAGTTGGACTGGTAGTTGGTACCCTCATGAGCGTAATTACAGAATACTATACGGCAATGGGTAAGCGCCCGGTACTTACCATCATCCGTCAATCTTCTACCGGACATGCAACCAATGTGATCGGAGGCCTGGCCATCGGTATGGAATCTACTTTCCTTCCAATCCTTGTTCTCGCAGGTGGCATCTGGGGTTCCTATGAATTCGCAGGCCTTTATGGCGTTGCCATTGCAGCTGCCGGTATGATGGCAACTACTGCCATGCAATTAGCGATTGATGCATTCGGGCCGATTGCTGATAATGCTGGTGGTATCGCTGAAATGAGTGAATTGCCTAAAGAAGTAAGAGAAAAAACTGACGTACTTGATGCCGTGGGAAATACAACTGCCGCAACAGGAAAGGGTTTTGCCATTGCATCTGCAGCATTAACCGCACTTGCATTATTTGCTGCATTCGTCGGCGTTGCTGGTATTAAAGGCATTGATATTTACAAAGCAAAAGTTCTCGCTTCATTATTTGTTGGCGGAATGATTCCATTTATATTTTCTTCACTGGCAATCCGTGCAGTTGGCCAGGCTGCCATGGCAATGGTTGAAGAAGTTCGCCGTCAGTTTAGAACGATTCCTGGAATTATGGAAGGAACAGGTAAGCCTGAGTACGATAAATGTGTTGCCATTTCAACGCAGGCATCTATTAAAAAAATGATGCTGCCTGGTGCAATTGCAATTTTATCGCCATTGATTATTGGATTCATACTCGGACCAGAAGCATTGGGCGGATTTCTCGCAGGTGCAACTGTTAGTGGTGTATTGATGGGAATGTTCCAAAACAATGCAGGCGGTGCCTGGGACAATGCCAAGAAATCATTTGAGAAAGGAGTAGAGATAAATGGTGAGACATACTACAAAAAATCAGAGCCACATAAAGCTTCTGTAACCGGAGACACTGTTGGTGATCCATTCAAGGACACTTCAGGACCTTCAATGAATATCCTTATTAAATTGATGTCGATTGTATCACTGGTTATCGCTCCTACACTTGCATCCATCCACCATACAAGGGAAGGATCAATGAGTGAAAAGAAAATTCAGATGCAGCAGGATGTTAAAAAAGTAGCCGCTCAAAATCCAACTAAGGCTGACTATCTGCAGGAAAAAAAATAGATAAATCGTGATGCTCATAAAATACGTATCCCGCCTCCGGCGGGATTTTTTTTGGATAGAATATCGAAAAAGGCGAATAGTGATCTCTATAATATGAGATACCCATCATATTGAATTCCGGGTTAATTTTGTGTGTCCAAAAATCACGAAATGCCCCCTGCCCTCTTATACTACGCGATTCCTGCATTTATCATTCTTCTCTTAATTGAAGCCTGGTATTCCTATAAGGAAAAAAAAGAATTTTATACTGGCAAGGATACGTTTGCCAGTCTGGCCATGGGTATCGGAAATGTGCTCACTGGCTTTGTATCAAAAATACTTGTGCTGGGTTCACTTGAACTCGTTTACCAATTTCGACTATTTACACTTGGATATCAATGGTGGGTTTGGGTACTTGCTTTTTTTGCAGATGATTTTTCTTATTACTGGTTTCACAGAACAAGCCACAGGGTTCGATGGTTTTGGGCATCGCATGTTGTTCATCACAGTTCGGAACATTACAATTTGTCAACTGCGTTGCGACAAACCTGGACCGGTAATTTTGCCGGCAGTTTTCTGTTCTGGTTGTGGATGCCGCTTGTAGGATTTGATCCGATCATTGTATTGCTGATGCAACAGATTAGTTTGATTTACCAGTTCTGGATCCATACTGAAGCGATTGATAAATTACCACGTCCACTCGAATATATTTTAAATACACCCTCACACCACAGGGTACATCATGGAAGCGATTTAAAATACCTTGACAAAAATCACGGTGGCATTATGATCATTTGGGACCGGATGTTCGGGACCTTTCAACCCGAAGAGGAAAGACCTAAATATGGACTCACCAGGAATATCCATAATTACAATCCCTTTGTAATAGCATTTAAAGAATGGAAGGACATGTTTTCAAAAGCATTTCGTTCCGGTTCTGTGAAGAATGGTATTAACTATATTATCCAGCCGCCCGGCTGGAGTCACGATGGGTCGGAGAAAACGGCATCACAAATGCGAAAAGAAGCCGGAATCGACCATTGAGCAAAACTTGTGGAATTTTCTTTGCTAAAGCAATCAAAAAATTTAATGAACGGTTTGGGTTCTTACGAATAGGATCGTATATTAGCTTACGAAATAACTCGTAGACATGACACAACACAGAACTATTAAACCAACCGAGAGTGAGCTGGAAATTCTCCAGGTATTATGGGAGCGTGGATCCGCAACTGTGAGAGACGTACATGAAGACTTAATGCAGACTAAAGATGTAGGATACACCACCACCCTGAAACTGATGCAAATTATGTATGAAAAAGGCCTTGTAACTCGTGATGATTCTTCGAAGACGCACGTTTACCAGGCGGCAGTGAGTCGTGAAAGGACGCAAAAGCACATGGTGGGAAAAATGATAGACACTTTATTCTCGGGTTCTTCTGCACAATTGGTAATGCAGGCGCTTGGCAACCACAAAAGCAGCCAACAGGAACTGGAAGAAATCCAAAGAATACTGGACAACCTGAAAAAACAATAACGCCAAACAGCAAGTCATGACTGCTTTAAACCAATCTCCCTTCCTATATGCATTAGGATGGGCAATCGCAGGCAGCCTGTGGCAAATGGCCCTACTCTGGATCATTTACCAGGTTTGTTTTAACATCCACAGAAAAGTTGGCCCCTCATTGAAGCATCTTGTATCGACCAGCTTCCTCATGGCAGGATTTGTATGGTTTTGCATTTCGCTCGTACAGAAATATGTCGAGCAGAGTGCATTGCAGCAATACATGACGGCTATGCCCATTCTGGACGATCCTGCTAATGCCGGCAAAACTTCTGCTAGCCTGGCTACACTGGGTTGGAGCACTCTTACAACAATTGCAGATGAATACCTTCCATATATTTCTGCAGCCTATCTTTTAGTGCTGGCTTTCCTTGCAATTCGTCTTGTAAATGCATTTTTATATTCTCAAAAACTTCGCACCAGTGGATTGGTTGAAATAGAATCCCACTGGTTGGATATCGTGCAGCATTACGGAAATAAAATCGGTATCAGGAGAAATTTGAGAATTTACCTGAGCCAGTGGATAGATGTACCGGCTACCATTGGATATATCAAACCCATTATTCTATTGCCAATTGCCACTTTCAACCATCTTTCAGTTCCACAGGTTGAAGCCATCATATTGCATGAGCTTTCACATATTCGCAGAAATGATTACCTGGTCAATATTATTGTTTCTGTTGTGGAGACCATTTTATTCTTTAATCCATTCGCTTACCTGCTTTCAAAATCGCTCAAGAAAGAGAGAGAAAATTGTTGTGATGATTTTGTATTGCAATTTAAATGCGATCCTCACAGCTATGCATCAGCGCTTTTATCCCTGGAGAAATTAAGGCTCAATTCTTCGCACTATGCAATGGCTGCTACCGGAGAAAATAAACATCAGTTGTTAGGCAGGGTGAGAAGAATTATGAATGTGAATACGCGCAGTTTTAACTACGGACAAAAACTGCTGGCCCTCCTTACAACCGCATTTATTTTGATTTCACTTGCGTGGCTCACTCCTCCGGAAACGCCGACTACAACCGCAAAACCCGAAGCAATTCTCGATAAAAAGATTAACAACGATTTGGTCGCCGAAATTGGCAGCCCTTATGAATATGATATTCAAAAGAAACAAAATCAACGGGAGAGTAATATTAATAAACCCCGCAAGTATGTAATTGAATCTGTTGATGATCCTTCTTATTTTGAAGGTTCTGATCGCCTGGACCTGGTTGATCCTGATTTAGAATGGGCTTCATCTCCGAAAATAACGTTGCCAACGGGCGCCTTAGTTTTTAACCAACCGGGTTTCTCCAAATACAAAACCATGGCACCGCCTGCGAGAATTGAATCAATGTACAGTTATGTAACACCTCAGCAGGCATATACAGCTAATGTTCCGCAAGCGAGCTATGACTTTAATTATACAATTCCCGATGTAAACACTAACATAAATTTCGAACAGTGGCTGGCTAAAGATTTTGAATTTAAAAAGATCGAAGACAAGTCCCTGGTCTTTAAAATGTCGGTTGATAAAATTAAAGAAGCATTTGAAAATGTAGACTGGAATAAAATTGAGAATGAATGGAAAGAATCGGGTCAAAAAGGCGATTGGGCAGATTTACAAAATCAATTAAAAGAATCATTCGCAAATCAGCTGATCCAGGCATATGGTGATGCTGCTGATAAAAAAGATTTATACAGCTCCTTAGGTCTCTCAGAAGCGAGGGCATATAAAAAAGCAAGGGAGGAATATATAGAAAAGAATAGGGAGTTGACAAAAGAAATGCACGATCACCAGGGCGGTATGGTTTATTTTACAGCACCAACACCTCCGCCAGCCTTAAGGATACGCCCGGAATCGACCCCCAGGGTAAATGTTACTGCTTCGACAAAAAATAAAATGTCGACACAAAAAATGCAGAAAAACATGGAGCAGTTAAGAATGAACCTTTCCAATCTTACAACAGTTGGTGAAAAGAAGGGCCAACCTTTATTTTTTGCCTATAATTTTCATGATCCCGAAATCACTCCTGTAGTACAGGGTTTAGCAACTTTATTGCATCCAAATGTTCAGGTGACAAGGAATAGAAATGGTTCAACTATAACTATTGTTACGAGGAAAAAAACAGATTGCAGTGAATCACATAAAACAAAGACAAGAATGTCAAAAAACATGGTCATCGGCGATCATGATGCTGAAGGTGGTGATATGCAAATAACCATCAGTTCAAAATCTGATGATGACGATGATGATGGCGACAATAAATAAATCATAAAAAAATTTAAAGAGTCCCGCAGATGGCGGGATTTTTTTTTGGGATTAAAATAGTAAGGTTCAGGCCCCCGAATTATGTGCCTGCCTGTAGTATTTGACCAGCTTTGGGACCCTCAGAAAACAGCAGGTCAATAATACTTAGGTTCGGAACAAATCCATGTCGCTCTTCAAAAACCTGACTATATCGTGGAATTTCCATGTCGTATTCATGAATATTTTTGGGGGAGATTTTATTTCTAAAATCGAGTTCATCGGGTCCTAATAAGCTTTTTGGACGCGAGGCCCATTCAATATTTAAGTGATCCAGTTGTAGTTTTTTAATAGTCCATTTAAAGAGCATTAGATTCCAGTCCCATAATTTTTCAAGCCTGCTTTGATAAAATTCCAGCATTTCATCTTTGTAAAATTCAAACCATGGACTGCGGTTGTATGCTGAATAAATACTTCGCCAATGGATATCCTGCCACCTGGTTTTATAATCGATCTCCACTTCATTCATAGGCAATTTAGAATTCCTTCCACCCGCGATAGGGACGCTTAAAATCATCGGTCCGTTCGCTCCGCTTATAATACACCGGTTCCGAAAACTCATTTTTTGAAATCTCTCATATTGATCAATCTTTATATGCGAAAACTCATTTAGTTTTTTATACCAAATAATTGATGGAAAATAATGTAATTCAATTAATAGCGACATGAAAATGGAGTTATTTCATCTTTTGTTTAAGCTTTGGAAAAAAATGCAGAATTTCAACATCACTATGCTATATTATTTGAATATTTAATTATTGATAGCTGTCATAATTTTTTAAATTCTAATTAGATACGTGCTTTTTTTCTTACTATAAAATCTGGTACAAATATTTTTGACATTTTGCCAAAATTGCAGTTGTCTAAGCTAAGCTTCTTAGTACAAGAAAATCACAAAAAAACGGGAATTATATACTACTTCCCACAAAATGTTTCCAAAAACTTTAGGAATTCCAGCGGGTTTCGAATACGCCCTCTTTGATTTTTCTACAAGGCACTAGCCTATCCTTCTAATTTTTTTAGCTGATTATTTAAATGATATTTTATGGATGCGATTGAGTTTATATCGTTGGTAAAATCCCTTAGAAATAATATTGAAGGTTGGAATTGCATGATAAAACTGGCTCCTATTTTACACAGAAAGAAGACAAAGGTTTCTGGGGTAAGAAAGCCAAAAATAACACAGGTTGTAGATAAAGGAAATTTTATACTTTATTTCGTTGCAATCGAAGGGTAGTAATTACTGCTCTGTCTTCCATTTAAACTCTCCCATTTTAATTTGTTTCCAGAATATGCGTTTAGCTTCTACTGCTTGCCAAATTCTTCTTTGGGCTTCTGTTAGTGCAGAATTTCCGGTCTTTACTTCAATCATGTAAATGTTCACCATTTCCTTGCGGTCAGATACTCCATCAAAAACTATCAAATCAATAGGACTTCCAATAAAACGGGCATCCTTCGGATTAAACTCCTTGAATTCTTCACTAAAAGGAAGTAAATGTTCAGTGATTTTCCCCAGGTTTACGGTCATACTTCTTTTAATTGCGTCTGCACGAATGATACTTTCCTGTTCTAATTTCCACCTATCCAAACTGGTTATCGCTGCCTCAATAGCATTTTTTTCAAGTTGTGTTTTAGCCAACAACAATTCAGAATTCTTGTACTTCTCTAACTCGCCTAAAGCCCAAGATTGCATTTGTGTTTTCAATTCCGACTCTTTAGCCTTCCAAGTGGCTTCATATTCCTTAACTTTTAATTTCAGTTTGTCATTGATATTACTTGCAATGAACAGGATTAGGGCAACAGCTAAAATAGCTGCAATTATAAGCTGGGTTGAAGGGGAAATATCTAAAAGCATCGAGCATGGTTTATCTAATCAAGGTAGAGTAAATGGGCATGTTTATTATTCGAAATTTTGTTTAATATTTTGTTTAATATTTGAAAATCTTGTTTTATATTTGTTTTACTATGGCAAAGGAACTTTCAAAAGAGGAAATAATAGCCAATTTAAACTCTCGAATTGAAGAGCATAAAAAAATCATAGAAGTGTTGGAAAATGCAAGAGATATTATCCTCAATCCTCGTAAACCTATTCATGGAGTTCCTATTGAACAAAATCCAAAACTGACTAAAGAGTTTGCCCGCACATGGCTAAAAAAATGGAACAGGCCAGTACAAACAAAACAAATGATTAATGCATTCTTTTTAGCCGCTGATGAAGAAACGAAAACTAAAGCGATTAAGACCCTTTCGGTCATATTCAATACACTTGTGAAAGATGGACAAGTGAAAATGGAGAAACAAAAAGGAGTTAAAGGAAACTTTTATACTTGGATTGGAGATTAATAATAAAAAAGCGATTTACTCGGCCTCGTAAACTCTGTAAATCGCTTTAAACTCTTTCAAAAATGGGCTTCGATAATCATGGAGGGATGACCGCCTTCCCAGCTTGTAATCCCCCGGTTCGATTCCGGCGTAGTCCACTTTTTACTACCATAAAGGTAGCAATGAAATTGAATAATTACAAATCGTTGCCACATGACACAGTTTAAAAATATCCAAGAACTAATTGTAAGGTTTTCAGATCCAAAAGCCTGTTTGGAATATGTAGAGCAAATGCGCTGGAATGGCAATCCTGTTTGCCCTCATTGCGGGCAGAATAAGCCTTATAGATTGAAAGATGGCAAAACATTCAGGTGTAAATCCAAAACTTGCAAGAAAGACTTTACAGTAACTACCAAAACCATATTTGAGAATAGTAAAATAGCCCTCTCTAAATGGCTCATTGCTCTTTATATCTGCACTAACCATAAGAAAGGAATTAGCTCCTGCCAGCTAGCCAGGGATATTGGAACGACCCAAAAAACTGCTTGGTTTATGCTTCACAGGTTAAGGGAAATGGTTAGACCAAAGGCTATTCCCGAATTAAGTGAAATAGTAGAAATAGACACGACCTGGGTAGGTGGAAAAGAGAAAAACAAGAGCAAAAAGAAAAGGGCACAATTAGAAAGTGGCGAAAGAACACCTAAAAAAGCTCCTGTTTTTGGTATGGTGGAAAGAAATGGCAATTCAGTTCTTATATCAGTTCCAGACGAACAAAGTGAAACCTTACGCCCTCTTATAAACGCTGTTGTTGACAAGGATTCTATTATTGTTAGCGATGCAGCAACGGTTCACTATGGATTGGAAAATGAGTATAAAGAGCATGTAATTATCAACCACTCGAACGATGAATATGCCAAAGGCATCTATAATACCAACACGATTGAAGGTGCATTTTCACAGCTAAAAAGGGGAATTTACGGGATATATCACCAAGTTAGTGTAAAGCATTTGCAAGCCTATTGCCATGAGTTTGCATACCGCTACAATACGAGGAAAATAAAGGATAGCGAAAGGTTTGAACTGTCTATGAGAAATACCGAAGGGAGAATTAAATACAAGACTCTAATTGGAGATAAACAAGGATAAAGACTAAACTTATTTGCTATTTTTAGTTCTCAAGCCATCTCAATAATGAAAGAAGAACCCAAAAAAGATATATACGACTATTTGATGAATGCTACAAAAGTGGAATTTTTCACTCCTGAAAAAAATGATGGAGTTGCCGCTGTTTACATAATATTTGAGGATATGAGGATAGCATCTGCTTTATATCCTGAAGTAATTAGAGTTAACAACATAAAGGAACAATACTTTAAGTTTAAGAAATCGCATTCCAGCTTAATAGTATCTTTTGTCCTAAAAGATGAAAACAGGGAACATGCAACATGCTTTTGGATTATGATGAAAAACAATTTGAAGAGTTTATAAAAATAGTTTCACCTTCTAGGGGTTATGCTGTTCTTTTTGGTCAATATTCTCCGGATGGAGGTCGCATTGTGGCAAGTCCAAAAAGTTTTCAAAGTAGCGATAATCGACTGTTGAGGTTTCAGTATTATGAATACTAAATTTCCCTTTTTCATCTTCTTTAAAAAATATCTCCCCTTCTTTTTCAAATAAGGAAATTCTCTTCGGAATTAATGAGGATAAAAGTTGTTCAGGCATACAAAATAGTTTAATTTTAGTATGCCATTTGACGGAATGGAATATTCATTGGAAGCCTGCTGAGAACAGGCTTTTCGCATAATATAAAGTTACTAAATTTAAAAGGGATTGGTATATTGTAAATGATGACTAAGAAAGCAAAAAATAAGAAGGAAAAGAGCGATACATATAAGCCGCAACCAGCAACCAGATTGGTGCTTAATTTCACTTTTGAAGAAGCACTCCAAAAAGCCTTAAATACTCCCTTACCTGAAAAAGAAAAGAAAAAGGCTAAGAAAAAAACCGATAAGGATAAGAAGCCTAATTGATATTTTACTTTAACTGGATAACACACCTTCAAGACAATTCTATCCAACCACAAATTTCCTAAACGTTAAATATTCTATTTCTCTAATTCATTCTCCAAGAACAAAGTCTTAATTCCTAGTGTTTTAATCTGTTATAAAGTCTTGTGGGAAATGGTATATAATTCCC
>PSRI01000169.1 GCA_003175935.1 Bacteroidota bacterium | reverse complement strand
CCCGCCATTGTTCCGCCACTTTTAGAAACAGTCATCGAAGCCGGAGCACTCAAGATTGAGTTGATATTCTCAGTTGCATTTAAAGTTAGGATACCGTTACCCGTTAGTATCGATCCTGCACCAAAATTCATGACATTTGCATTGTTGAAAGTGCCGGGACTCGTTACATTAATAGTACCATTATTGGAAAAGTTGGTGGAATTACTGCTTAAAGTTCCTGATAACACCTCGACTATTCCATTATTAATCATTTGGAGTTGTAAAGTGGAGGTAAAAGTACCTGCACTCTTCCTGAAAGTTCCGGTATTGCTATTTGTGATGGCTCCGCCACCGCCGCCATTGCTAAGAACACCATCAAAGTTGTTATCAAACAAACCCGTATTGCTCATGGTGCCCCCGGAGTTAAATTGAATAGTCCCACCGCTCCATGTTACGGTTCCATTATTCGTGAGTGAATTTGCTAAAGTTTTAGTTGAGCCTGTGGAAAAATTAGAAGTGCCATTTGCTATGCACGGAGCACTCAAAGTTCCACCCATCCAATTGAATGTTCCATTAACCGTAAACGCGTTCGCACCGCTCATGTTGCCGCTACTTTTAGCAACAGTTAAAGTATTAGGGGTTGTAACAGGCGTATTAATATTCTCTGTGGAAGTAAGGCTCAATGTTCCAGTACCTGAAATGTTTGTGCTTCCAGCAAATATCATTGTGCCCGAATTGCTAAAAGTTGCGGGAGAAGTAATGTCAATATTAGCATTATTCACAAAGTTGCTGCTGGTGTTATTCATAGTGCCGCTCAACACATCAATGGTACCATTATTAGTCATGGGCACTCCAACTGTGGAGGTTAATGTACCTCCTGTTTTTCTATAAGTGCCGGTATTGGAATTAACGACGGACCCTCCTCCTCCATCGAAAAGAAAGCCATCGAAGCTATTATCAAAAGTTCCATTATTAGTGATGATGCCCCCAGCATTTATTTGTATGGATCCGCCCGACCAGGTTAATGCACCTGAGTTAGTCATAGCAGCCGAAAGTACTTTGGTATTTCCGGTGGGAAATGTAGAAGTACCCGACATTTTACAAACTGCAGCAATAGTTCCTACATTCCAGAGAAATGAACCATTAGCATCCAACTCGCCTGTACCCATCAGGGTTCCTCCTCCAACGCTGTCTTTCAAAGTTGATGGCGAAGTAATTGTTGCATTAAGATTTTCTGTTCCGCTCAAGCCAAGTGTACCATTTCCCGTGAGAGTAGTAAGTGATGAAAAACTCATGGTTCCTCCATTATTGAAAGTTGCTAATGCAGATATGTCTAACTGTCCATCATTAGCAAAAGAGTTAGCTGTATTATTAATTGCGCCAGTCATTACCTGTACCAACCCGTGATTAGTCATAGGGACATTTAGATTGGTATTGCCAGTTCCGCCGCTCTTTTTAAAAGTTCCGGTAAGTTCATTAGTTATCGGTCCGCCCGTATTAAATGAGAGGGTCCCGTCGAAAGAATTATCAAACACACCCACGTTATCGATGGTACCGCCAGCATTAAACTGAACAACACCTCCACTCCAGATAATGGTCCCGTTATTTTTGAAAGTATTACCCAATTGTTTGGTGGAACCCGAAGACAAACTGGAGGTACCCGCCACTGTTAGGTTTACATTCATCGAGCCACTCGGCCAGTCCATACTCCCATTGACTACAACTGTTCCTGATCCTGAAATTGTACCATTGAGTGTGAGATCGGTGGCAGGTCCGTCATTGATCGTGAGTGTGGAGCTGATGTCGAGTGTCGCACCTCCAATGATTACCAGTTGATCCGCGGTTACTGGTGATGTTATGGTTACCGTACCTGTAGCCTGTATAGTTATCACGCCATCTGAGGCTGTAGGTGCTGGAGGAGATCCAATCCAAACAGTACCGTTAAATCTTTGCCATGTTGCAGAATTGGACCAGTCTCCCGCTGCTATACTTCTATAATCGCCTGCAGCCTGTCCCTGTGAATTCAAAGCAATAAAGTAAATGACTACATGAATTAGTAGAAATTTTTTCATACCAGTATGGTTTTGTATTGAAAGAATGGGAAGAGGTTTGCCTATTGTGCAGACAATGCCATGCTAATACAATATCCGTGATGAGTGGATTCTGAGTTCGTGCGGAATTAAGCGGGAAAGATCATTACATAGAGGGCAGATAGGCTTAGAGGTAGCGGTGAGTGGTTCCCGTGATATAAATGTAAAAACTTAATTTTCTAATTCATAGTTTCTTTTATATCATTTTTTTTCTGAAGTACACGCATACCAAATCAAAGGGAAATCAAAGTAGCTGCCACCAGACCTGCGGTTTCCGCTCTGAGGCGGTTGGAACCGAGACTAACGGCAATAAATTTTTTTGCAATAGCGGCTTCCACTTCGTCACGGGTAAAATCTCCCTCGGGTCCTATCAAAATTATTCTCGCATCGTGGTCAACATGTCCTGAATTAATCCTCGCGATTTCATCTGCAAGATGCTTTTTGTCGCCATCCATACAATGCGCAATGAATTGATGGTGACTTCCATCCCACTCACTGATAAACTTAGGGTATTCTATAGGGTCATGAAGACGAGCGAGCCGGGCCTGTCCGCTTTGTAGCATGGCGCTGATCAAAATATTTTTCAATCTCTCAGCACGAAAATGTTGTCTTTCCGTTCTTTCGCAAATCAGGGGAATTATTTTACTCACCCCAATCTCTGTTGCTTTTTCAATAAACCATTCAAATCGGCCCGCATTTTTTAAAAGAGAAATTGCAATTGTTACTGAGATTTCCGGACCGGGTACAATCGTATGATCCAATACCCTGACAATAGAGTTCTTTTTATCGTTGCTGGTAATAGTTGCAATCCAAAAATTTCCTTTCCCGTCAGTAAGTTTAATTGCATCTCCGGTTCTTAACCTTAGCACCTGACCAATATGTTTGGAAGCATCGGGACTTAAGCTTACCAGGTCGTTGACTGAAATTGGATCATCATGAAAAAATAATGGGAGCTCCATGAAATTGAATATTGGGTAACAAAGAAACTAAAGTTTAGATTCTTCCGCTTACTCAGAATTTCGGAAACAAAAAATCCCGCATGGCGGGATTTTAAAATTCTTTGAAACGAAATCAGAATGGGGCATCTTCATCGAACTGACCATCATTCATCTTGCTGCCTTTCTGGATGAATAATTTCGGTCCATTGTCTTCTGGCACCGGCTTCCAGTTTCCTGTTGGCAATCCGATGCCACCAAAATCATCATCATCCATTTCAGTAAATTTCTGGATATGTAAGAGGGCTTTCAGTTTAATTGTTTCGAGAGTACCATTTCTATGTTTGGCGATCCTTACATGCGTTTCGCCTTTATTATTCTCACCAAATTCATTGGCGGTGATATTATAATATTCAGGGCGATATAAGAACATTACCATATCAGCATCCTGTTCAATAGCACCCGATTCACGGAGATCACTCAATTGAGGCATTTTATCACCTTCTTTTCTTTTTTCTACTTCACGACTTAACTGACTAAGAGCAACGATTGGAATTCCTAATTCTTTAGCCAGACCCTTTAAGTTTCTGGAAATGGTACTGATTTCCTGCTCCCTGTTTGCATTCCTCTTATCACCAGTGCCACTCATTAATTGCAGGTAATCGATTACAACCAGGCCAAGGTTATGTTTATTTTTTAATCTTCTGCATTTGGCCCTCAATTCAAAAATATTCAGAGCGGGTGTATCATCAATAAAGATTGGAGCGCTTTGAAGTCTGTGAATCCCTTTTCTATAAAGTTGCTGCATCTCATGCTCTTCCATCTTACCTCTGGCGATTTTTTCAAGCCAAATGCCACTTTCTGCAGATAAAATTCTTTGTACAAGCTGACCTGCACTCATCTCCAGGCTGAAGAAGCCTACGGCAGTTGGCTTCGTTGGATGCAGAGCAGCGTTACGAGCCAGGTTTAATGCAAAAGCTGTTTTACCCACAGATGGTCTGGCCGCGAGGATGATAAGGTCTGTCTGTTGCCACCCATATGTAACCCTATCCAAAGAAGCAAAGCCACTGGGCACACCGGTGATATCCTCCTGGCGGCTTCTCATGTCTTCTATTCTTTGAATTGCTTTTACAAGTACTGTATCGATGGTATCAAAATTCTTACGGAGGTGATTGTTGGTAATTTCAAATAATTTGCTTTCTGCATCATCCAAAAGATCGAAAACGTCGGTAGAATCTTCATAAGCATCTCCAATAATTTCACCACTAATGCGGATCAATTCTCTTTGAATAAATTTTTGAAGAATGATACGGGAATGCGTTTCAATATTGGCCGAAGAAACAACTGAATTAGTGAGTTTGGTTACAAAATAAGGTCCTCCGATAAGATCCAATTCTTCGCGGGTGCGCAATTCTTCTACTACTGTAAGCAGGTCGATGGGCAAACTTTTTTGAGCCAACCCCTGCATGGCCAAAAAAATCTTCTGGTGGGCATCTACATAAAAACACTCTGGCTTTAATATTTCAACTACCGTATCAAAAGCACTTTTTTCGAGCATTATAGCACCGAGTACTGCCTCTTCCAGGTCCTTTGCCTGGGGAGGAATCTTGCCGTAAAGCATGGAGCTCAGGTCCAATGAGCTTTTTCTGCGAGCCTTACGGTCTTTATTCAGGTTGGTCAGATCCATTAACGTGTTTTAAAATAGGGTGAATACAAGATTTTCCTTCTCATTGATTTGAATTTTCAGTTTTGGTTTTTCAGATATGGCGACAAAAATGACCGCCAATTAATTGGACCTTCCAATCAATGACTTGTGGGTTAGTGATCCAGCCTTGTGTTACGCAAATATTATGACAGCGTTATCGGAATGTTACCCTTGAGTCAGGACGGCGAATTTAACGGGTTAAATTTTTCCCATCCTATTAATTCCAACAGTTTTTTTTGTTACCACTATGCGCACATTTATTCACACATAGCTATAGGCGGATTTC
The DNA here is from genome assembly GCA_003175935.1 of Bacteroidota bacterium. GTDB lineage: Bacteria > Bacteroidota > Bacteroidia > Chitinophagales > Chitinophagaceae > PSRI01. The sequence continues at coordinate 8,808 of PSRI01000169.1, read as the reverse complement.
CACGAGTCATTCACATTTATCCACAATTCAAAAAACATTTCCGCTTACAAATGTCGGTAATTCACAGAGATTGTGCGAAAGAAAAAAACCCACAAATTTTGGCTGAATCCTCTAGATAACAGATTGGCTTTACAGAAAATTTTAAAAGGAAAAATCCCTTGAAACTGGCCCGCAATGCAGGATTCCAGTAAAGGGATTTTTCTAAATCGTTTGATTTGCGCCTAAGCATATAAGTATGCATACTTCATCAAATCAAAAAATATTCTATTTCGAAGAAATTAATCTTGCACTTTTATTTTTTTATTCTTTTCCTTCGGGCTTTTTTGATTTTTCTTCATTCTGTTTACCAGAATTGCCTGCGTTTGACTTACCCTCGCTCAGTTTTTTGCTCTCACCATGGGGCTGAAAAGTACTACGCGTCGTTACATTTGAAGTTTTTCCTTCATTGCCACGGGTTCCATTCGAAGCCTGGGTATTTCCTGCAGGTCTCGCATTTGAATTTTGCTGCGAAGCTTCATTCTTGCCGTTGTTATTTTGAGCGAAAGGCCTACGTGTATCCTGGTTGTTACTTTGATTATTTGTAGTACCGGAAGAAGAAGCATTGTTTGATGCCTGAGTTTGTGAATATTTCCCCTGGCCGCCATTGCCCTTGTTCTTGTCATCCTGACCAGAATTTTGGTTTCCACTATACTGCGAATCTGTTTTGCCAGTCTGACCAAAATGATTTCCGTTGTTGCCATTATTCCTACCACCCTGGTTATTTTGACTGCCCTGATTAGTTTGATTTCCGTGACTGTTTTGATCATCTTTACTTACCTGGCCATAGTGATTTCCATTGTTAGTATTGTTTTTATCCCCCTGGTTATTCTGATTCCCCTGATTGTTCTGATCGTCTTTTCCTGTTTGGCCAAAGTGGTTTCCATTGTTGGTATTATTCTTATCAGCCTGATTATTTTGGTTAGACTGATTGCCCTGACTGTTCTGATTATTTGTGTCATCCTTACCCACCTGACCGTAATGATTTCCATTATTGGTATGGTCTTTATCTCCAGGGTTGTTCTGATTATTTTGATTAACCTGGTTGTTCTGATCATTCTTACCAGTTTGTCCATAATGGTTACCATTATTTGTATGATCCTTATCACCCTGATTACCCTGGTTACCCTGGTTGCTTTGATCATTCTTACCAGTTTGTCCGAAATGGTTTCCATTATTCATATGGTCTTTGTCTCCAGGGTTATTATCTCCCTGGCCATTTTGATGGAAACCACCTTGTCCATTTTGATGATTATCTCCTGTAGGGTAATTATTGGTATTGCCATTTCCGGAATTATTCTTTCCACCGTCATTGGAAGTAACCGGTGGATTTTGATGATAATTCTCAGAATTATGAGGTACTGGTGTCCTACTATTATTTTCTCCAAACTTGCGTACCGGAGGACGATACATCCCAATAGAATTTCCATTCATAGTTTCCTGGGCAGGCTTATTTGAATTCACAATGTGAACGGGCTCAATTGTATTGTGGGTAACAGTTTCAACTTCATTCTTACTTGGGCCATTATTAATGAAAACATTGCCTTTGTTCCCATTGATATTGTAAGTATTGTTGGTAGTATTATTTGTTGTGTTATTAACAACAGTTGTATTGTTTATGACGGTTGTATTATTTACAATAGTCACATTCTTTTCCCTGCTCACATAGTAATTGTTTACCTGGGGACTTGAAACATAACGTTGTGGTACGAAGTTCCAATAATGTGCCGGCGGAGCATAAGAGCTTGTCGGTACCGATGCATTATACCCCGGATCCAAAGGAGCCCAACCATAGTAATCTGTATTTTTTCTCCAACTCACCCAGGCAGGGGCCCACTCATACCCAGGCACCCACATCCATGAACTATAGTTTTGATCATAGAACCAGCGACCATAGTGGAAAGGAGCCCAACCCCAACTGTATCCTGATGACCAGGTCCAACCCATATCACTGTACACCCAATGGCCGTTTGTAGCATAAGGTCTGAAATCAGTTCCAAGACCAGGCATCCATACGTAACCGTAACCCGGATAATTGATCCAGCGTCCGTAAGGACTTAATTCATCATAAAAAGTCTGGTAACTGATGCCTTGTTGCACTGGAGGAGGTGGCGGCGATGTTGGCTGGCTACTGCTGACATAGGTTGTATGACAACCAGCGCCTATTAATGCAATAAGGATTATAAAGGGTAAAAGCTTTTTCATGGCTACTGTTTATTTATTAACGAATTAAGATCAGTAATCGTGCTAATTGCCGTCCGGTCTTTCTGCTTAACCGGGCATTAATTGCTGGTTTGCAACGCAAAGAGCTCTAAACTGAGTTCTTTATCAGTTAATTAGACTGCCAGTGAAAAAAGGGATTTAAAGGGGAAATGTTAAACTTTTTCTGAAAGTAACTGCTTCAACATGGCTTCGAGCTCCTGAATACGCTTCTCCAACTCAGGTAATTTCCTGCTTATAGCCTGGCTCCTAAGGGTGCTCGTGTAGTCGTGAGCGGGAGAACCCGTAACGGCAGCGTTGGCCTGTTTGATAGATTTACTAACTCCGCTCTGGGCATTAATTTTTACTCCGTCTGCTATATTGATATGGCCAACAATTCCAGCCTGGCCACCGATCATTACATTATCGCCAATTTTGGTGCTGCCACTTACTCCGGCCTGTGCAGCAATAACTGTGTTATGTCCAACCTCAACATTGTGGGCCACCTGAATAAGATTGTCAAGCTTGGCGCCGGACCTAATTATAGTTGAGCCCATAGTTGCCCGATCGATTGTAGCATTAGCGCCAATCTCGACATTATCTTCTACCATCACATTTCCTATTTGTGGTACTTTCTTAAAGCTGCCATCAGCCTGGGGTGCAAATCCAAATCCATCGCTTCCAATAATGGTACCAGCGTGTACAACCACGTTTTTACCAAGCACGCAACTGTGATAAATTTTTACTCCGGGATGTATAATAGTATTCGATCCAATTTTTACATTATCGCCGATAAAGCAATGCGGAAAAATTTTTGCATTTTTTTCTACAACTACATTTTCTCCGATATACGCAAAGGCTCCAACAAAAACCTGTTCTCCTAAGGTGGCTGTTTTGGAAATATAAGATGGTTGCTGGATACCGCTCAATTGCTGTGTCATCATTTCCTGGTACTTCGTAAGCAGCGTAGCGAATGCTGTATAAGCATCCGGAACGCGAATCAGCGTGCCTTTTACAGTTTGCTTTAATTCCTGTGATTCATTAATGATGATAACAGAAGCTTCCGTTGTGTACAGAAATTCTTCGTATTTAGGGTTGGCCAAAAATGCCAGTTGCCCATTTTTTGCCTCTTCAATTTTTCCAAATGAATTCACACCTGCATCAGGATTTCCTTCCAGTTTGCCCTGGATCAACATAGCAATTTGTGAGGCCGAGAAAGTCATATTAAATCAGTTATTCTTTTAATCCGTTCTTATTTCAGAAAGCAAATGTAGAATTTTTTTACAGGGCGGGAGAGATTATGATGGATGAGCGCATTATCTACCTGCGATATGTCCAGAACCTTACCATCTCTGAACAAAATATTAATTTTTTCATCCGAAAGATCATAAGTGCTGTTTACTGCCTCACCCGTAAAAGCCAAATAAGAAGCATCATCAACTGAAACTCCCACTCTAAGAGAAATTTCTTCGCGCAAAGTATCTATCACTTTCTGCGGAATAGGTCCGGTTTCAAATTTTGTTTTCAAAAGAGACCTGCCGGTAATTCCTTTGCATAATATGCTTAGCACTTTATCAGGATGGTCGCACCAGGATTTAATTGCTCCGGTTATATCAGTATCATCAAGATTGCAAAACAATTCCAAATTCTTAAGAGAAGCAGTTTGAGTCGGATCAAAAAGAAATTTATCCAGCGCAGAATCAGAATTTGATTTCCAGGGCCCAAGTTGCTTAGCTCTTTCCAGTATTTTCACCAGCATCATCTCAGAACCCAGTACAGTTTTATGCAGATACACCTGCCAGTACATCAGCCGCCGTGAGACAAGAAATTTTTCAATGGAGTAAATCGCCTTTTCTTCTACCATGAGTTGGCCATTATGAACGGCGAGCATTTTAAGAATTCTATCATACCCAATTACACCTTCGCTCACACCGGTAAAAAAACTATCTCTTGTGAGGTAATCCATCCGGTCAACATCCAATTGTCCGCTCACCAGTTGATGCAGAAATTTTTTTGGATAGATATTTTTGAAAATCTCAATTGCAATTTGCAGGGCTCCTTTGAATTGGTGGTTTAGTTCTTCCATTATCAGCAGGGACAACTCTTCGTGCTTAATATTCTCGAACAAAACTGTTTCGAGTGCGTGCGAAAATGGCCCATGACCAATGTCGTGAAGGAGGATTGCAATTTTTGCGCCTTCATCTTCTTCGAAGGTAATATCTACACCTTTTGCTTTTAATTCAGAAAGCGCATTGCACATGAGGTGGTAAGCCCCAAGTGAATGGTGAAGTCGGGTGTGCACCGCTCCGGGATAAACCAAATGAGCCAGTGCCATTTGTTTGATCCTGCGGAGTCGCTGGTAATATGGATGCGAAATGATTTGAAATATCAGCGGATTGTCAATCGTGATGAAACCATATACCGGGTCATTGATAATCTTTCTAAACCGCATGCAGTTGAATAATTGTTAAAAATACGATCCTAAGCTCACAAATGTAAAATCCGGGTAATGAATAAGTAAATTTGAACGTTTAGGATTGGATCCTCGCATTAGATCTCATTTTCTAGCATCAAAAAGCAAAACATGGCATTAGCAAAAATACTCTGGGTAGATGATGAAATTGAAAGTCTGCAATCTCAAAAGCTGTTTCTTGAAAATAAGGGTTATGAAGTACAAACACTAACCAATGGTTTTGATGCTATTGATTTTGTAAAGGAGAACCTGGTGGATGTGGTTTTGCTTGATGAAACCATGCCTGGAATTACAGGGCTTGAAACCCTTTCGAAAATCAAAGAAATCAGGCAACAATTACCGGTAGTTTTGATTACTAAAAATGAGACTGAGAATGTAATGGACGAGGCCATCGGATCCCAAATCAGTGATTATCTCATAAAGCCGGTCAATCCAAACCAGGTATTGCTTAGCCTTAAAAAAATTATTGATAACAGAAGGCTGGTTGCCGAAAAAACAACGAGTGCGTATCAGCAGGAATTTCGGAATTTGTTTATGGCACTTAACAGCAATCCCAATTACAATGAATGGATGGATCTCTATAAAAAATTAGTGTATTGGGAACTTGAAATGGAAAAAAGTGACAGCCCGGAAATGCGTGAAGTTTTTCAGGCCCAAAAGAACGAAGGCAATACAGAATTTTTCAAATTCATCAACAGGAATTACGCTTCCTGGGTTAATCCCAAAAGTACAGACGCTCCAATAATGAGCCATACTTTGTTTAGGTATAAAATCATTCCTCATCTTGAAAAAGGGAAACCTCTTTTCATGATACTGATCGATAACCTACGGTTTGATCAATGGAAAAGCATTCAGCCAATTTTTGCAGAAAGTTTCAGGATACAGGAAGAAGAAACTTTCTATGCAATTATTCCAACAGCCACGCAATATAGTCGCAATGCAATTTTCGCGGGATTGATGCCATTGGAAATCGAAAAACAATTTCCATCGCTTTGGAAAAATGATGAAGAAGAAGGAGGTAAGAATTTACATGAAGAAGAATTCCTGAAAGCTCAACTCAAAAGGCTCAATAAAGGAGATATCAAATATTCGTATACGAAAGTATTAAATCACCAGGACGGACAAAAGCTTGTTGACAATATTCACAACCTTATGCAAAACGACCTCAATGTGATTGTATACAACTTTGTGGATATGCTGAGCCATGCAAGAACGGAAATGGAGGTATTAAAAGAACTCGCAAGTGATGAAACCAGCTACAGAAGCATTACAGCAAGTTGGTTTGAACACAGTCCCCTCCATCAGGCTTTGAAAAAAATAGCTGGCAAAAATCTTACACTTATTGTGGCGACTGATCACGGTAGTGTGAGGGTTAAAACGCCATATAAAGTAATTGGTGACAAACAGACCACCACCAATCTCAGGTACAAACATGGGAGAAATTTGAACTATGAAGCAAGGGATGTGCTCGCATTTCGCGATCCAAAAGAAGCTGGGCTTCCGGTTCCTACCGTAAATTCTTCTTTCATTTTTGCGAAGGAGGATGGCTATCTGTGTTATCCAAATAACTATAGTTATTACTCCAATTATTATAAAAACACATTTCAGCATGGGGGCGTCAGTCTTGAAGAAATGATAGTTCCTATTATCAGGATGAGCTCGAAATAAACCATCATTTTATTCCTGAAAAAACAGAAAAAGTTTTTCCACAAAACCCGGAAAGGTGTGCCAAAAAAAATTAACTGGCAGATCGATATTAGGGCAAGACCCTGTAGTTTTGTATATCGGAATAAATCAACACTATGAAATACAATCAAAATACTTCTGATAAAATCGAAGCTGTTCTGGAAGAAGCAGGTTATGTGGTTCGATTTGAGCGGGGCACATTTCAAAGTGGTTATTGCATATTGCAACAAAAAAGAGTTGTTGTCCTCAATAAATTTCTCAATGTTGAGGGGAGAATCAATACACTCATCGAATTGATGCCCCAACTGGATATTCATTTCGATGCACTCACCGCAGATTCTCAGAAATTATACGAAGAAATCATGTCGCGCCCGGTTACTGATTAGGGTTAGATTTATTTGCTATTGGCATTTTCCCTTAGTTTTGATATGTGAGTTATCCCCCCATTAAAATAACTTTTCTTGGTACGGGCACCAGCAGTGGCGTTCCGCTTATTGGGTGCAGTTGTTCGGTTTGCACTTCTCCCGACAAAAAGGACAAACGCTTACGGAGCAGCATACTCGTACAATCCGAAAAAACCACGCTGGCTGTGGACTGCGGCCCCGATTTTCGTTACCAGATGTTGAGGGCAGGTGTGAAAAAACTGGATGGCATTGTTTTCACCCATCCACACAAAGATCACGTTGCAGGGCTTGATGATGTGAGAGGATTTAATTTTTTCTCTCAAAAGCCCATGGATATTTATGCAAATGAAATGACGCAGGAAGTCATCATTCGCGAATTCCCATATGCCTTTGCCGACATGAAGTATCCCGGAGCCCCCGAAATAAATTTGAATACAATTTCAGTAGAACCATTTGAAGTTGGGGATATTCCTATTGAACCCGTTCTTGTATGGCATTTGAAAATGCCCGTACTGGGATTCAGGTTCGGTAATTTCACTTATATAACGGATGCAAACAACATAGAAGAGGCAGAAAGAACCAGGATCAGGTCCAGCGAAATCATAGTTTTAAATGCATTAAGAAAAGAAAAACACATTTCGCATTTTACGCTGGGCGAAGCGGTGGATTTAGTAAATGAATTGAAGATTCCACGAGCTTACTTTACTCATATCAGCCATCAACTCGGTAAACATTCCGAAATAAACCAGGAGTTACAATCAGGAATGGAACTGGCTTATGATGGACTCACAATCCAGTTGTGATTTTTTCCTCTAAATAATTTTCTGCTCCTTTTTTCGCAACTGGTTATTGGGATTTAGTCAAAAAGAATCTGACCTGCAACATTATTCTTCCTAACTAATTTTCCGGGATAATTCATTTTATGAACCGGGTTAAAGAATATTTCAATTTCAGTAAGCGGGAAAGAAATGGAATACTTGCACTAATTATATTGCTTCTTCTTATTCTTTTTCTCCCCGATATTCTACCCCGGCATGCTGAATATAGCAAAGCAGATTTGGAAATTTTCAAAAAGGAAATCGCTGAATTTATGAGGAATTCAGATTCTGCTGGTGAAAACCAATCGGAGCAGTCGGCTGAAAGAAATTTAAACAGAAAGAATTCCGATCCGTCATCTGAGGCAAAGTTGTTTGAATTCGATCCAAACAAACTAACAGTCCAGGGCTGGCTGCAATTAGGAGTCAGCGAAAGAACCACTCAAACCATCCAAAAATATTTATCGCATGGCGGAAAATTTAAAACTGCAGATGATCTGAAAAAAATATATGGGCTCAGACCTTCTGATCTTGAAAGGTTACTTCCCTATGTAAAAATACCTGAACCCGTTTTGAAGAATGATAGTTCCGACATACCACATGAAAATCTTCCAAAATTCAATTCACGCAAACAATGGCCCATTTCCAAAATTGATCTAAACAGGGCAGACAGCATTGCATTATCCAGCCTGCCCGGAATTGGCGAAAAACTGGCCTCGAGAATCATTAAATACAGGGAAAAATTGGGTGGATTCTATACTACAAATCAGCTCGCTGAAATTTATGGCTTGAACGATACGCTGGTTCAAAATCTGAAAATTCATTCCTTCTGCTCCGTTGAACTAGTCAAAAAGATAGATCTAAATAATGCAGATTTTGATGTGCTGAAGGCCCATCCTTATATAAAATACCCTTTGGCAAAAGCAATTATACTGTACCGTAAGCAACATGGGGCGTTCATGAAGCCTTCTGATTTAAAGGATTTGTCCATGGATTCCCTCGCCCTCGGTAAGCTTCTACCTTATATGGCATTTTCGCGAGCTAATGCCATCCCCTGAGCGCGATCGATTATGATAAAACCAGCCTTTTCAATAAACGGTGGAGCCTTTCATCATTTGTTATCCATAAAAAATTTGGATTTCGGTATTGTTGATTATATTTATACTAACGCTTGTTAGTAAATGGGAAATAGTTT
>PSRI01000038.1 GCA_003175935.1 Bacteroidota bacterium | reverse complement strand
CACATCCGCTCCGTTATCCACCATCATTTTTAGTGTTTCAAAAGTGCTATAGTTCGTTGCCCCAATTAGTGGCGCAAGAGAATTCCTCGGACTTACACCTGCTCTCAGAACGATTCCCAGCATTGCGGTATCATCTGTTGCGGCCGCATTGGTAATTAGATAATCTACACCGCCACACTTTTTTATATCAAATCCCCGGGCAATAAATTCATTCATCAACTTTGCTGACCCTGGTAAGCCTGCCAGTTTTACAAATGGTGTCAGACCTTCTTTTGATACCTGGAACATATCCGCACCATGATCTAAAAGGAAAATGGTTTTATCCCAATAAGGTATGGCCATCCAAAGTGCAGTCATACTATCCCTTCCCGAATAATTCACTTTGGCTCCATGTGCCACAAGAATTTTCATTTGATCAAGAGTGCCACACAAAGTTGCAGCCATAAGCGCTGAATATCCTTCCATCACTGCATTCGCATCGGCACCCTCATCTAACATTTTAGAAAGATCCTGCGACTCACCACTTCTTATCACTTTGAAGATTTTGGCGATCTCGGCAGAATCAGATGGAAGAAAATTTTTTCCCTGGGTTTTTATTGCAGTAAAACTGAAAAGCAATAACAGAATCGGAATGATTTTTCTACATCGAAAAAAATAATGCAAAATCTCATTCCGGTCGGCGGTTGATTTGGACAATAGAGTCATGATGATAGTTGTATGGTGAAGGGTTAAATAAGTATTCGGTGTCTCGGGTCAGACCAGCTTTTTCAAAGCAGGAGGTAGTTAGGACAAGGTATTTACAATGCTCACGATGTGCAATACCACTTTCCGGTATGAATGAGTCGCACTAAAATAATAAACGGAAACAGATTCTCAGAGGAAAAATGAAAATTTCAAAAAAAATGACTTCGCCCACCATCGTTTTTGCTGAGTCCGCGTGGGATCTGCGGAATAGCGGTGCAGGCGAAGTCATACTCCAAAACACACATGCCAATTCTGGTTGTTGATAAGCACTATTGGTTTTCCAAATGCTGTCTAGAAACCAATCTCTTTAATTATCCCACCACAAATGATCCGACAGCGCAACATTAGGAGCATTAGCTCCATTGCGTGAAAGTTCGTTGGAAGGATAGTTTATTCTGCGTATGAATGAACTCAAAAGCGCATTCACCGGTAAATTGAAATCTTTGTAATTATAGTCTGTTCTCCTCGCATCATCCCATGTCACAGGGCTCAGGAAGCACGCTATGTATTTTTCTTTTAGAATTAATTGCAAAGTGAGATTCGCTGAACCCACAGCAACAGTTGGTTCTGTTGTATACCTCGTCACAGCAGTATCCGCAACACCCATTTTTGCCATATGAGCTTTAATGCCATCTATATATGCAGTATAAGCCCCAGGCAAATCTCCCTTGCGCCATTTTGCTTCAGACTCTACAAATTTTCCTTCAGCATAAGTAATCAATTGCAATGGAGCAGTTTGTGTGGAATACCATTTGTCTACATCCAGATAGCACTCTTCATGCTCCGTACCAGTTCCAATACGACCCTTCCCATTGGGAGTTCCACGATAGTCACCAAATTGAGTAACCTGTGTAATCAATGGAAGACGTGGATCGAATACTCCAAAAGTGGTGCTGTTGGTTGCATCAATAAAATGAGAAGATAACCAGCCATCCAGGTTCAATCCTGCATTTGCAATGGCAACAGATCCCCAGGGATTTGAATTTACATCCTCAACATAAGCTGTAACCTGTGCATCATCACTGTTTGATCCATAAGCTTCAGCCAGTTCAGCAAGTACTGCATCAGGATTATATGCACCTGTCTTTGAAATCTGATTTAACAATCTTGCTTTTAGGGCATGTGCCGTCTTAATCCATGCAGAAGCATCTCCTCCATGAATGAAATCACTGCTTGCATCCAGCTCACCCTCAGCATCAGGCATGCTCAGTGCGGCAATTCCGGCATTCAACAAATTGAGACAGCTATCATAAAGATCCTGCTGGTTGTCGAACTTGGGAGTGAGTTTATTTACACCGAGAAATGCTTCGGAATAAGGAACATCGCCCCACAAATTGGTTAGCGTGCTAAGGTGCAATGACATTAAAATATCTGATACACCGATATATGCATTCTGGCCTTTATCAGCTCCAAATCTCTTCATGTCGTACAAATCAGTCATGATATCATAAAATCCTCCCCAGGTTCCACTTGCGTCAATTTGATCGTATATGTCTTTTGCTTCTGATGGATTTGGTCCTGCTAAATATTGCACGTAATAAGATGTGATATTGCTTGCATTGAAAATATTGTCGGCAGTCTTATAAGTAGTATTTGCCAACAAGCCATTAATCGGCGGTTCCTCGGCAGCGTTTGGATTCTGGTTGATGTCGAGATATTTCTTACATCCGGCCAGCACCGAAACACCGAGAATCATTATTGAAGTTCTTATCAGTATTTTTTTCATGATTTTACTTTTTAGAAGCTCGCGTTTAATGTGAAAATGTAACTGCGCAATGCGGGATAGCTAAATCCTGCAAATCCATTCACGTTGCTTGACGCCGGAGTTGAACTCGACTCCGGATCAAAGCCCTTGTACTGAGTAAACAATAACAGGTTATTACCTGTAAACGCGAGCGTAACGCCCTTGATAAATGTGCGACCGAGTAATGATTGAGGAAGTCTGTATGAAAGCGTTGTTGTCCTCAAACGAACCCAGGACGCATCTTCCACAAAATTTTCTGCTATACCTCTGTAAACAGCACGATAGTACCCGGCAGAACCGTAGTTATGTCCATCCGGACCAGTACCCTGTCCTAACCAAACTTCCTTTGTGTTTTTTGTACCATCTGCTAGTACACCATCGAATGTGACCATATCGTTACGGTTCAAAGTGATTTGAGATTCTCCGAAGGCAGCAAGGAAATTGCTGAACTGATCGTATTTCTTCAAACCCTGCCTGGTATCGAAAAGAAAGTAGAGGCTCCAGTTTTTGTAGTTAAATGTGTTTCCAATACTGGCGATCCATTTGGGATATGAATTACCAAGGATCTTTTGATTTGAATAAGGAGTAAGAACAGGAAACCCGTTTGGACCAATGAGAAGTGGCAATGAATTGTCTGACCTCAATGGATCTTTGTCGTCGCCATAACGTGTCCATGGTGTCCCGTAAATATTACCTACGGATTCACCAGGAATGTATTTCATAGTCACAGTTGAATTGGAATATCCAAACTGACTACCAATTACAATTTCTTCAAGTCCCGGGTAAATTGAGACCACTTTGTTTTTGTTAGCAGAGAAGTTTAACAGTACATCCCAGCTAAATGATTTTTCTTTAATGGGTGCACCGCGCAAAGTAAGTTCAACACCTTTGTTTTCGATTTCTCCAGCATTCAATGTTACAGATGTAAAGCCCGTTGTAGGGGTTACAGACACTGGAATGATCAGGTCCTTACTGTTTGATTTATACCAGGTGAAATTCATTCCCAGTCTGTCTTTGAAGAAACTCAGGTCGGTTCCGATTTCAAATGTGAGTGTTTTTTCTGGCTTGAGAGAAGCGATACCAGCGGCATCATATCTGCTCCATCCAATTACTCCATTGATCGGTTGGCTGAATGAAGGTGCATAAACTACGCTTGTACTATAAGGCAACGCATCTTTACCAATCTGTGCAAGAGAAGCTCTCAGCTTTCCATAATTGAGCCATGATGGTGCATTCAAATGCTGAGTGAAAATATAACTCAAACTCGCAGAAGGGTAGAAGAAGGAACGATTGTCTTTCTCCAGTGAGGAAGTCCAGTCATTTCTTCCAGTGAGCGTTAAGTATAGAAAATTGCTGTATCCTAAAGTAAGATCACCATACAGACCGATGATTCTATAGTTAGTGATGTTTTGTGATGTGCTAATTTGTTTGGCGTTGCTGAGATTAAACAAATTGTAAACGTCCAGATTATTTCCTTCTGTGGATGTAATATTTACACTCCGATCGAGTACATCATTACCCACGCGGAAAGTAGTTTGGAATTTTCCTTTCCAGGTATGGTCCAAAGTGAGAAGGAAATTTGAGTTTAGCTGACGATAATTGATTTGATACTGGTGTACAAATCCGAGACCGTTGTCTTCTGCAAGAATTTCATCAGGAACTCCTTTAGGTCCGGGTGCTGTAGCAGTACGTGCGTCTCCATAATGATCCATTCCCAACAAATAAGTTGCAGTCAGCCATTTGAAAGGCTGGTAAGTGAAATTGATATTTCCAATTACGTGATCAACTCTTGACTGATACTTATTTGTAGCGGCATAATACACAGGATTGCCATTACCGTAAGTTTTTTGTGTTCCATCTTCTTTCACATAATCCTTTACATCCCACCTGGGTGCCCAATAAATCAATTCTTCGTTGAAACGATCAGCGTCATAGAAATTTCCGTCTGTATTTGCATAGTAGAGGGAAGTTCCCATTTTAAACTGATCGCTGAATTTCAATTGGCCGTTAACCCTTGCCGTTACGTCCTGGTACCAGGTGAAAGGAATCAAACCATTTTGTTTGAAGTAAGAAACAGAAGAAGAGATTGTAGATTTATCGGTTCCTCCGGAAAAGCTGATGGTGTTTCTTAGCTGATGTCCGGTTTGATAAGCTCTTTTCCAGTTATTCCAAAGTTGATCAGGATGATTGGGATCAACAGTTTTTGCTTCTTCAACTGTGGGTCCCCATGCTGGCCAGAAACTGGTTGAATCATAATCGTCAACCTTTCCGCCAAATCCCATAGTATATTTTAACTGGAGATCAGGAAGTTTATCAATTTGGTCAGTGCTGTAGCTGCTGGTAAAATGTACCGCCAGTTTTCCTGCATGCCCTGATTTTGTAGTGATAACGACCACGCCATTCGCTCCGCGCAACCCATAAAGAGCCGTTGCAGCACCACCGCGAAGAATATTGATTGATTCTATGTCTTCAGGATTGATATCCGAAATTCGATTTGCCATTTGTGTTCCCCTGTTGCCATCGGTACCCGTTGTATAAGTGCTGTTATCGACGGGCAAACCATCAATTACAAATAATGGCTGATTGTCTTTGTCGGGATTGAGTGAATTTATACCCCTGATTTGAATACTTGCACCTTGTCCAGGTCCGCCACCCGCACTTGAAATTGTTACACCTGCAACTTTACCCTGCAGGGCATTGATAAGATTGGGTTGGTTTGATTGTGTGAGTTGAGCCCCTGTAACCTGCTGAGAAGCGTATCCAAGCGTTTTTTGTTCGCGCTTAATACCTAGAGCCGTTACAACAACATCCGTTAAACGGCTATTATCTTCATGAAGAATGATATTCAGTTCCACTGATTCATTATCCTTCACAACGATTTCACGGGTTTCAGGAAGATATCCTACAGCGGAAATTTGAATTTTATATTTTCCCGCTTTCAAATCTGTAAGTGAAAAGTCTCCCTGTTCGTTGGCGGCAGAACCTTTATTCCCTCCAACGACAGTAATAGAAGCCTGGCCTACGGCTTCGCCTTTATCATTGGTGATTCTTCCCCTAATGCCTCCATCGGGTACGGATTGGGATGAAGTAGTAGCAGATGTGTTCTCCTGAGCGTCATTAATTTTCTTAATGATTATATTATCATTTACCTGTTCGTATTTGAGATCCGTATGTTCCAGCAATTCATTCAGCAGTTTTGATACTGCGATGTCCTTGCGGGAATATTCACTAATTCTGTAACCGGCCAGGTCATTGGTTTTATAAGTAAAAGCCAGTTTGGTAAGAGATTCAATGACCCGGAGGCTTTGTTTTAACGTTACGTCTTTAAGCTCGATGGTTGTGGTCATTTTGTCGAGGTCCTGACCATGCCCGTCACTCGCTTTGAGGATCACGCTAAAAGTCATGATTACAGCAAGAAGAGAAAATTTCATGAGTAGCGTCTTGTTTTTAAGGGCCAGGGCGTTTATGCGTTGCATATAGTATCTCCGCAAAGCTCCCTGGTTATGCGTTTTTACACATAAATTCATAGCTTTGATTGTTTTAGTAATTCTGAATAGAGTTTTAAAACGGGAACCGCATCCAGGCCCAACCGGGGCGGTTCTCTTTTTATTTATTTAGGTTTTCTTTGCTGAATTCATAAGCAAAATTTTGTTTTGGATTATTGTATGGTATAGTATCCGTCTGATTCTTTCAAATTTGAATCGGTAAGCTTGCATAAAATCTGCAGTGCTTCTTCAATTCCGATTTCCCTTCTGAAAGATGTAGAAATTTTAAGATTCTGTACGCTTTGTTTTTCTACCCTGATATTTACGTTGTACATTCTCTCCAGGTCTGCAATTACGTCCTCAAAACTTTCATCTTCATACTGCATATTTCCCTGCTGCCATGCCGCAACTTCTGTTTCTGCAATATTTTTTCTTGCGATATCACTGTCTTTATTACTTAGTTTGATTTCCTGTCCAACCGTTAGTGTTGCCACCAATTGATGGTTCCGGCTTACGCTCACGCGGCCTCGTTTTACTGCAATGATTACATTCTTCCTTCCTGGGTATGCCTTAATATTGAAGGCGGTTCCCAGCACGGTGGTTTCTATTTCACCTGTATGAATGATAAAGGGTACTCTGTCGGCATGCTTCACGTCGAAATATGCCTCACCGGAAAGAATTACTTCTCTCTTAGATTCATTGAAATGATCGGGGAAATCCAGGCTGCTTCCCGCATTCAACCATACCTGGGTACTATCTGGCAGAAGGAGGAATTTGTATTCACTCCTTTCAGTGGATTTTCTGGTTAGCAACGGCGCTTCCTGAACTTTGGTATTAAATCCATGGTTAGGTTTTCTAAACCACCAGATACATAATAAAAGTGGTGGAAGAATGACCAGTATGGTCATCGACAATACGACCAGCCTTCTTTTTCCTTTTTGCTTATTTTTTGGTTCTGTTATATCGCGCGCTGATTTGTTCAAAACCAGCAATCCACTTTCATCGACGTAGGTTAGCGAAGAGGAATTTTCTTTGATGGAATCGTATGCTTTCTTAATCTCTTCTCTTAGGGCACCGTCCATTTTTGAATTTCTCAGGTACTCGAAAAACTCTTCCAACTCCTGTTTTGTACAGGAATTATCCAGGTATCGACGAAAAAGATAATGTAATCTATCTTCCATGAGCA
This sequence comes from Bacteroidota bacterium, assembly GCA_003175935.1. Taxonomy (GTDB): domain Bacteria; phylum Bacteroidota; class Bacteroidia; order Chitinophagales; family Chitinophagaceae; genus PSRI01. The sequence goes on along the minus strand of PSRI01000038.1, from coordinate 3,526 downwards.
ATGTTGTTGGGCTATAATTATAATGACGAATGAAAAGAAGAATATTCCTATTCCAATTCAAAAAAAATTTACAACAGAAAATTTGCCATATGATGAATGGCGGAGATTGTAATGGATCGCCTTAAAAAAAGATCATGATTTTTAAAAGAAAATCACAGAACCCTGGTGTTGTTGGAGAGGAAATTTCGGATGGATTGCATCGCGGATGAAAGTTGATTTTTTACCGTATGCCTTGAGATATGAAGTTCTTCGGCTATTTCTTTATAACTAAGATCACTTTCTTTGTTAAGTTGATAAATTAATTTTCTTTGTGGAGGAAGCATTTCAATAGCCTTGCGTAGTATCTGATGATATTCTTTTTGAGAAAGTACATCTCCTGCATCCTCTCCTGAGGCCTGAAGCTTGTTCCAGACTGCATTTCGTAATTTTTCTTCAACTGCAGTTTTTCTCAAAAAGTCAATAATTTTATTTTCTGTAAGTCTGTACAACCAACCATCCAGGTTCTCGATATGGTGTAAAATATTTCTTGATTCCCACAATTTGAGAAACACATCCTGAATAATATCTTTTGCCTGGGAATCTGATTTTGTCAATCGAAGTGCAAGTGTGTACAATGAGTTTTCATGCTCTCTGAAGATTTCTCCAAAGAGGATTTCCATATCCTTTTCGCTGACGGGCTGCCTTGAGGATCGCATTAGTCTTGGTTGATCCCTGAATTTAAGAAAAAATTCAAAAACCCAACCCCAAATTTACAAGTGTGGTGGATAAAGAGGAATCATGATAATTTTCAATGTGAGTACCAAGAACCAAGTACCTAGACTAAACATGATAGTATTTAGTATAGAGTACTTAGTACTTAGACCGATTCTTGAACGCTGAACTTTGAACGCTGAACTTTGAACCATGAACCTTTAACTCTTAACCCAAACCTTTCAACCTTCAACCAACCTTCAACATTCAACCTTCAACCAACCTTCAACATTCAACCTTCAACAAACCTTCAACATTCAACCTTCAACTTATGTTAATAGGCATAAAAAAAACGGACATCTGTTAGGATGCCCGCTCTAACCTTTTAAGTCGTTCGACTTAAGAAAGGTGCTTAGAAATATGTTTGGCCATGTCAAACATAGATACCTGGCCTTTGCCACCGAATACTGATTTCAATTTGGCATCAGCATTAATCATACGTTTGTTGACCTTGTCCTGCAGTTTATTTGCTTTAATGTAGACCCAAAGTTTTTTTACCACTTCTGTGCGTGGGAGAGCTTTGGTTCCAATAACCGCGGCTAAGGATGCACTTGGTGTAAGGGCCTTCATAAATGCTGCAGAAGGTTTACGTGCTGCTTTCTTTTTTGCCGGTTTCTTGGCGGCTTTTTTTGCAGCGGGCTTTTTGGCTGCTTTCTTCACAGCTTTTTTCGCGCTTTTTGCCATGTTGAATTAAGTTTAGAATGTTAATGGGTATTTGAAAATTACCTCAGTCAAATGTATAGTATTTTATAAGAAACACAAATGACCTGATTTTTTTTTCATGCATTTTCCGAAGAGAAACCCCAAAACTACATTAAATGCCCACCCAATTATTTCCCTAGTTCCCATTGGAGAAACTCGCATTTTCCCTATGAAAACAGGCGTTTTCCGAGGGAAAACAGGTTTATTCTGTAATTGATAAAAGTCATTTCCCCAATGAAAAATGATGTTTTCCCTTCGAAAAATTGTGAATAATGGGTGGATAGATTTCGGAATAAAAAACTCAAAACAGCCGCTTTTTACGGGGAGAATTCCGGAAAAAATGGATATTTCCCAAGGAAAACTCCATTTTACTCCCATAGTTTGATAAGATTTATAAGCTGCATACACCCGATTTTACCCTATATTAAGGAGAGAAAATTGCCCCGCTTCTAAGGCTGAATTTGAAATCCTACGAAGGAATTTACTAACAGTAATGTATAGGTGATAAAGCATTAAATTGTTCAAAAAAGACCATTTGTATCATATTAAAACAAAACGCTTGTGGAAATAAACCTCCGGATTATTCTTCTTAATCCGCCTGCAGGAGTTCTATACGGACTCCAAAAAGGTAGTGGTAATAATTATGAAACCATTCAAAAGCAGGAAGGGAAAGGAATGGATCTTGCTTTTACTTGCGAAGCCAGAGTAGAAATACCGAAATCAAAAAAAGAAGCTCCGAATTTCCTTGGACCCTTTATTCAGGGTCCCAAAGTCGGACGATTTATTTATATAGATATAGGAACCTATGCAGGCGAGCATGGTTCCGTCTGGGGAAGAAGGTTGAAGATTCCGCTGACTGGCATTGGATGGGAAGATCTTGAGAAGGCTCAAAAAAATCCCAATCTGATATTTTGTACTCAGGTTCCTGGCACCGGAAAAGATGGTGGCCCTAATTGCGCTACTGTAAAACCATTTGAAGGATGGAAACTCATTATAGGCTGAACAAAAAAATTACCCGATAGAGATACAACCAGGCAATCATTTATAGTGAGTGGATATTATTTTACGATAATCTCACCTTCAACGCCACCGTCTAAGGTTTTACCTATTACCATTCCCGCTATCATTTTTATGAATGATACCATCTTGCCATGTTTAGTATCCCAGTAATGTCCTCTGTTCGGACTCACCTTAATCACACTGATATTTGGGTCATCCACACCTTTTGTAAACCAAACTTTCGCTAAAGGCTGCCAGAGTTCTTTAATCTTATATTTATCGTGAATAATCTCTGCTTTGCCTGATATACTCAAATAACCTTCGTGCGAAAGGTCTGCAAATAATAATTGCACATTGGGATCAATTTCGATTTCGCTATTCTTACCGCTTGCACGGTCACTTAAAAACCAGATGTTTCCTTCTTCATCTATTTTTTGCACCGTCATTGGCCTCGTATTGAATGGCATTCCAGACTTAATGTCCGTGCAAAAAAAACAGATTTTCACCTGGTCAACCAAATGTTTTAACTTCTCGATCGCAGTTTCATCAAGCAAATTTTTTCTGTCTCCCATAACTTTTGTTTACTCTCAGTTTTAAAAAAATTATGCCAGAGCGTACTGTTCAGTTGCGTCTTGCTCGATTAAACGGCAGCAATTGTAGAAGCATTTCCCCAAATGTTGGGGGAGTTTTCACAAACAGTTTCCGTTTTTTTCTTTTGAAATTATATCCTGATCATTTATTCCTTTTGAGCATTTCAATTGTCCTAGTACAGCAAACGATTTTGGATTCGCAAAACCATCCCGATGCTATGGTTCGGGATTTTCTCATGTATTCTAATGATACAACAAGGGTTGGTTTCTACTGACCCTTCTTGACGTGGAATAAAATTGTGGTGTGATTAACTACTCCAATGTCTTCCGGAATGTCTGGAGCCAATTGGTGCAGAAACGCCGCGCGACCGCCTCGCGACCGCCGCGCGACTGTCTTCAGGAGTGCAATGCGGACTGCTTATAGGCAACACGAATGGTGGTTCCTGTGGACACCACGGCGACAAAACGATGCCGCGCGACCGCCG
>PSRI01000083.1 GCA_003175935.1 Bacteroidota bacterium | reverse complement strand
CGCCTTCGCGAAGCTATGGCGAAGCAAGGCCCGAATGACTCGTTCAGGCGGGCGTGAGGCCTTCGCAGTTATTTCGCAATTAAATGGATACTAGTTGCAATCGAATTTTTGATTCAATCATTATTTGGTATTCTCTAGTGTGATACATTTCTACCGCACTATTATTTATTTTATTTCACTTCAATTTTTTCTTCTTAATTTTCTTTATCGACTGTTGCTAATTAAGAATGTGCCATGGTAAATAAAGAATACCTCAAATATTTATACCTGCCTTCTATTTTTGGAACTGAAAGGACCAAAGAAATCCTCACGGTTAACCCTACCATCATCCCACAAAGAGAAGAAGCCAGGGAAGTGAAGATTTACGTTTTTGATTATGATGCAGAACATATCGAAGAGCGGGAATTGCATTCAGTTCAGGAGTGTTCGCGGTTTAAAAAGAGCGATAAAATCAGCTGGATTAATATTGATGGGTTGAGGAAAGCAGATGTTGAATCTGTTTGTACACAATTTGGCATTCACCAATTGTTGATGGAAGATATTTTGAGTGTAGGTCAGCGGCCAAAGATGGATGAAGTTGAAGGCATCATGTTTTGCTTATTGAATATGCTCTATTTCAACGAGGAAACTAAAACAGTGGAGACCGAACAAATCAGCATTGCACTCGGTTCCAATTTTGTTATTTCATTCCAGGAAGATGCCTCCCGTGATGTATTCGATCCACTCAGACATAAATTGAAAATGGCCAACAGCAAAGTGAGGCAAAGATCTGCAGATTATCTATGCTACTCTATGCTGGATATGATCGTGGATCAATACTTTGTTGTGATGGAAAATTTAGGAGAACAGATTGAATTGCTGGAAGAAGAAGTTATACGTCGAAGTAATACACGCTCCCTGGCGGGAATTAATGTCGTTCGGAAAGAACTGATAGTTGTAAAAAGAAATTTCGCTCCTGTTCGGGATCTTATTAATGGTTTCATAAGAAGCGAAAGCGATTTGCTCGATGACAGAACCACTAAATACTTCAAAGACGTTTATGATCATATTGTGCAGGCTTATGACCTGAGTGAAAACTATCGTGACATGATGATAAGCATGCAGGACCTTTACATCAATAACGTAAACCTGAGGATGAACGAAGTAATGAAGGTAATGGCTATTGTTACCTGTCTGCTTGCACCCGCTACTGTAATCGGCGGAATTTTCGGAATGAATTTCGAGGCCATCCCCTTACTACACAACAGATGGGGATTTTTTATTTCCGTAGGACTCATGCTGCTGATCCCTCTATGGATGCTGGTTGTATTTAAGAGAAGGGGCTGGTTTTAGATTCTGATTATTATTTGGGTTTCTTGTAAATCGGAACTGTACTGCATGCTTCGCCGTACATAATGCTTTTTGCGGTTGGAAGTAATTTTTGAGTAATGGCCACATAGGCAGCTTCAGGTATTTCAATCTCTCCACAGCCTTTAACCACAATTCTTTTATCAGCAAATTCACTGCTGTTTATTGCAGAAATATTTCTAACGAGAATGGAGGCTACAACTTCTTTTTTGTTTCCAAATACTATTTCTTTAGCAACGGGCTGCAGGTAAGAAGCAACCAGCATATTCGCCCACATGGGAATAATTGCATCTGCAGAACAGGTGATCCCAATAACTTTATCTCTATAGATTTCCCAGTCTAATCCTTTGAGTGCTTCACGAAATTCTTTTTCTTTAATTATCATCCCCATGAATAAATGATCCTTCAAATCGAATATGACGATTTCATTTTTAGGATAATAATCTTCGAGATCAAGGGTAACCAGACCACTCTCGGCAACCTTATTAATAATAGGACCTTCCATTTCTTCGCGTTTAATCAATCTGCAAATTTAGCCAATTTATCACGAACCCTGGATTCCTGGATTATCATGTCATAATTCGCTTTAGTGTTAAATAAAAAACCACGCACAAGAGGCGTGGTTTAAAATATGATTTTACTTGAGCTTAGTAGCCTGCACTTAATCTTTTATCTTTTATTTTGGCCGCGTCTTTTAAAGCTCCGAGAATTGATTGTTCTAATCCCTGAGCTAGGCCGGCAGACATCGCTTTTCTTTGCTGGTCTACGTTTGCTTCTGCATTGGGTATAGCTCCAATATTTTCAACCTTAACGACATATGCGCCCATTGCACCCTGCAAAACAGGGGAAACTTTAGACTCGTAATTTTTATTAAATGAGGCGCCGATTATCAGGCTTTCTGCACCCAGCTTTTGAATGAAATTATCTACAAATCGTACGGTGTCTGCAACTGATACCTGCTGTCCGGTTTTAGATGCGAACTCTTCAACAGTATTGAAGGTGCCATATTTTTGTGCGATTTGTTCTGCCTTTTTCTTTCTCATCAAAATAGGTTCCACTACTGCTCTTGCAGTCGCCGCAGATTGTGTTCCTTCCTCTTTTTCACCGGTTACTATCGCAACTACATATGCATTACCAACAAGGTAAGGATCTGAAACAGTTCCGGTTTTGTTATCATAAACCCATTTGATGAGTTGTCTTGAAGTGCCCAAAGCCCCTATCTGGAATCCCATTTCCGGAATATTATCCGCAAATAGTTTGTTGAGTTTTTGTTTCGCAACATTATCATCGAAAGATTTTTGATCGCGGCTCGATACAGAAAATTGATTCGCTGCTGCCTGGGCTGCTTTATCTGTCTCATCACTTGTTTCGATCGGCCTCGACATATAAGCAATTTTATAAGCAGGCTCATAAGCCTTTTGATCCTCTATTTCTATATAATGGTATCCGTAATCAGATTTGATTACCCCTTTTTCGCCTTTGGTTTTTTCGAACACAAAATCATTGAACGGTTTTACCATAGTTCCCTGGGCAAAATATCCGAGATCTCCGCCTTTGATGGCAGAACTTTTATCATCAGAGAATTTTAAAGCCATAGTGTCGAATGACGCACCATTCTTAATTGCAAGTTCAATACTGTCGATTCTTTTCTTCGCAATACTATCTTCAAGAATTTGTTGACCTGTTTGAGGATTAGTTGTTGCAATAAGAATATGTCTCGCCTTTACTGAATCAGGAAGTGTTTTGATGGCAATAACTTTGGCTAGAACATATGAACCCGCGTCAAGGTATGGTCCGAATACCTGTCCGGGTGCCATCTTAAATAAAGTATCTTTTACAGAAACCTGTATTCTGTTTTTTCCGAGGTAACTATCGTAAAAAGGAATCTTGCTTGAGTTTTTGTTTAAGAAAGCGTTTGCATCGGTAGCTTGTGCAAAAGGCTCTTTCAGGTCCTCCATTCTTTTTTTCAATGCTGCTGAATCCGCTGCACTGGGTGCATCACTAAAAGAAACATACGCGATGCTTTTGCTTCGTGTTTGCTTGAAATGATCTTTATGCGCACTTACATACTGATTGATTTCATCGTCAGTAATTTTTACGCTGCTATCGGGAATCGTTGCATAATTAACGCCTGCATACGAAATCTTTGAGATCAGACTATTCTCTGTGTTTTGTTTTTCAATGAGCCATTTAGGGAAATAAATTCCTCCTTTAAAAATAGCCATGAATTTTTGACTGAGTTCGTTGAGTGAAATCGGATCCAGTAATTGTTCATTAACCTGTTTTACCTGCGCGGTGTTTTTGCTTCTTTGCAAATTCCTGAAAGCATTTTTCGCCTCTTCAATATTATATATACCTGTTTGCGGATCGGTAAATTGTCTTCTGAATTCCTGGGGAGCCCTGTCGCTGAATAACAACTCTCCTAATTCTTTTGGAGTGAACTCCAGTCCGAGTTTGTCGGTTTCCGACTCAAGCAGTTCTTTGCTTACAAAGCCGTTCCATATCTGGTTATAGATTTCCCCTCTTATTCCTTCATTAACTGTATAACCCTGTTCCTGGTACTGGGTTTCTGCCATTCTGGCTCTCAAATCATATTCTTCTCTTGAAATGTCTTTTCCATTTATCGATCCAACTGTTGTGGCATTACCTCTGAAAAGTGAGCTTGTTTTACCAACAAATGCATCCTGAACCAGAAATCCGATAAGGCTTATAGCAATTACTCCAAATACAAGAATCGCTGCTCTGTCTCTTATTGTCTGTATAATAGACATAAATACTGAATGTGGTTTTTTAGTGGAGGGCAAAAATAGGGGAATAAAGCATTATCAACAAATTGTGGAAAAGGCCCTGAAATCCTTTACTGGTGGGATTTTTTTCATGTGAATTATCTGGTTTTCCTGGCCGGTAATTTCAGGAACATTTTTGAATTTTTTCATTTCCACATCACCATGTGCAAACCCATTGAATAATGTTGAAAACCCTTAGTTTTTCAGTTTTTATCCGTGATTAATTCGGGAAAATCCTTATTTGGTTTTGGGAAGAACTTCCACTTATTGTCCGATTTCTTTATCATCAACAATGTATCACCCTTATATCAACACCGCCATTTAACTTTTTTTTCAATGTTTTTTTCCTCATCACTTTTTCATCCACATTGTTAGCAACTCAACTAAAGAGGCCGCCCAACTGTTTTTCTACCTGTGGGAGATTTGGGGATTATGGTGGATAACACAATAGAATTAAATTTGCCTATTCTTTCACACAATAATCTTTCCCCGAATTCACAGCCCTAATAGTAATAGGGTCTTTAAATAAAAAAGAAAGAATATTATAAATACTATGGCAGTAATTAACATCGATACTGCGAAATCCAATTTGGAAAGTACGGGTTTCCTGGATCTGGAAATTGACACGGACTTGGATTTGTTTCACGAGATCGAAAGATTGAAAAAAGAAAAGAACGCAGTCATCCTCGCTCACTATTACCAGGAGCCGGATATCCAGGATGTGGCTGACTATATTGGAGACAGTTTGGGCCTCGCGCAACAGGCAGAAAAGACTAAGGCAGATATTATAGTTTTTGCAGGTGTCCATTTTATGGCTGAAACCGCCAAAATTCTGAATCCAACCAAAAAGGTATTGTTGCCCGATCTTAAGGCAGGATGTTCATTATCCGACTCTGCACCCCCTGAACTATTCAGGAAATTCCGGGAAAAATATCCTGATCATATAGTTATTTCCTATATAAATTGTTCGGCAGGTATAAAAGCGCTGAGCGATATTATTTGCACTTCTTCAAATGCAAAGGCGATTGTAGACAGTTTGCCGCCTCAACAGCCCATTATTTTTGCGCCCGATAAAAACCTTGGTGCTTTCATTAACAAGCAAACAGGAAGAAATATGGTGCTCTGGAATGGTGCCTGCATGGTGCATGAAATCTTTAGCCTGGAAAAGATCACAAAACTTAAGGCAAAACATCCCATGGCAAAAGTTATCGCTCATCCCGAATGCGAAGATCCGGTTCTCAAAGTGGCAGACTATATCGGGAGCACTACCCAATTACTGAAATTCACCGAAAAAGATCCATCGACCGAATATATCGTTGTAACTGAGACGGGGATACTCCACCAAATGGAAAAAAATTCCCCCGGGAAAACTTTTATCCCCGCACCTCCAAACAATAGCTGCGCTTGTAATGATTGTCCGCACATGAAACTCAATACGCTTGAAAAATTGTACTTGTGCATGGAATATGAACAACCGGAACTAATTATGGACGAAACGTTAAGGAAGGCCGCTCTAAAGCCAATACAACGCATGTTGGAAATCAGTAAGCAGGCCGGTTTGTAATTCAATTAGTCAATTTTTGAATATGAAGGAAGAAAATAACTTCCTGATCCGTTTTGCCGGTCCGCAAGATGTTAAAGCAATCGCTGCATTGCATGTTACAACCTTTATGGAAACACATGGTGCAGCCGGACCTACACTTGAAACCAGGCAAGGGCAGTGGACTAATCTCTTTCAAAATTTCGATGGGTCCTGGTTTTGTATTGTAATTGAAGACAATAACGGAAATCTTATAGGTTTCGCCAGGGGCCAATCATATGATCATACTGATTTGCCAGATTATAACGGAACTCTCAATAAAATTTATCTACTTCGGGAATACCACAAAATAGGACTTGGAAAAAAAATGCTTTGTGCGGTTGTACATGAATTTATAAATCGCGGGATATCATCCATGGTCTTGTTTGGAGATGCATCAAACCCGTCCAACAAATTTTATGAAGCAATGGGAGGAGAAAAACTGATGTCAGATACCGGAGAATTTCACGGTGGTTATGGATGGAAGAATTTTGATGCAATCGTTGAACGCTGCAAGCAAATTCATCAATAATACTTTTCCACAGTGACAGTGCATATCAGCGATAGAATTTTGAAACAGAATCAGTAAGCGATGTGCACAAAAAATATTTACTCCCCACAATATTTTTTCAATTGTTTTTGATGTCAATATTTGTATTTATGCATCAGAATGGTGCAAGAGTTTTCCGAATATTTCCATTCCTTTATTAAAAATTGTTATCCGCATCCCATGAATCATTCTTTGAAAATTTTCAAGGCACAAAGGGCATTATATTTTGTGAGCGAATTGAAAAGCTGGGTGTGGACACTCCTCATTTATAGCTCGATTATTAATGGGTTTTCAATGTTCAGACCAGTCACAAATGATAAAGTGGAATTTTCCCTGATACTGATTGTATTTGCAAAATTGCTTTCAACATTAATGGAATTTAGAATAAAGAATATCACCGTAAATAGTGAGAAAAAAAATATTGAGATAAAATCGGGAAGTATGTTTTCGGGTGAGAAAATCCGGATCTACGATCTAAAAAATGTTCAGTCAGAAATAGCAATCAACAACAAATGGAAACGATTTTTTGATTCCAGATTTACTTTAAATTTATTTATTTCTCCGAAGGGTCAGTATAAGATTAGCAGCAGGTATGGTTTCCCGGATGAAGATTTGCAAAAGTTGAAAAAGACGTTGGAAAAATTTGAATTCAGATAAATATGACTTTGGAAGAACGAATTATTGGTTTATTTAAGGTTTGCTGGAAAAGCTTTTCAGACACAGACAAATGGTTTGAAAGAAAAGATCTTCCCAAAAGCTTGATTTCATTAAATTATGCCGCTATGGCATTTACCGTGCTTTGGCCATTGCTGTTCGTTCAGTTCTTTCTCTTTTTTGATAGTCCTGGTGCAGTCTCCCCGTCGCGAATTCAAAGATTTCTGGTCACCATCTATCCAATTTTATCTTTTGTATCAAGCCAGATTAGCTTTTGGACGTATAAGAGAAGTAGATTGGCGGGGTTCCTTGTTCCAATTATAACTATAATACTACTGGGCGGGCTGCTTTATAGTTTGTATACTCTTAATTATTAGTCTGGGATAAAAATTCGTAAATTCATTTGAATCTTGATAACCATTTTCAAAATGATTTTATAATGAATATCAAGTTTATAAAACTTCTCGTATTCGGACTTGCAACTAATCTATCATCACAATCCCAGTCAAATATCCCCGGTCTTTGGAAGGGAACATCTATCTGTCAAATCAAAAGTTCCCCCTGTCACGATGAAATTGCCGCGTACCAAGCTTCCAAAATAGAAGGCACTAATAAATTTTCTTTTATCATGAACAAAGTGGTAAATGGAAAAGAAGAAAATATGGGCACGACTATTTTTACTTTCGACTCCACTAAATCAATGCTCATTTCCAGGGATAACGAGCGCGACGCCACCTGGGAATTCCATGTAAAGGGAAACACGATTGATGGCAAACTCATTTATCGTGGCGAAATTTATCGGATCATAAGCCTCAAAAAGGAAGATTAAACGAATGAGCAAACTGATCTTGCGATTTAACACTTTATCATTTCTTATCTGAAAGAAAAATCCGAAGAAAATATTCAGAGGCTCCAATAGGGTTCAAGAAAAGATTACGAATCGCAGCATATAAAAACTTTGCCTTTTAAATGTTTTTATCTCCACCCTGCAATTTTTTTGTTTGATCTGGGAATTTTGCGTTCTTATTTTAACTCATAAACAGTAATGCAGAATTAAATTAGTCTTTGCAAATCTTCGTTTATGGTTCAGGGTAAGAGCAGGAAGACTGCGATCCACATTGTTCTTTTGCTTATCAGGATCTGGCTTGGTTACAGACTATTTGCTGCCAGCTACTCTTCAGTTGTAGACATTATTTTCCATCCATCCGAACGTGCATTTTTCATTAAATGGTTTGGGGAAGAATTGCATTATCCCGCGCCTTTATTAATGGCGTTTCTTGCAAAGAGTTCCGAATTGATTGGTGGCATTTTTCTTTTTTTCGGTTTTTATACAAGAATATTTGCAGCACTGGTTGCTTTCACTATGGCAATGGCAATATAACCGCAAATCTTGGATCAAACTGGATTATTGATGGCGGCTTTACGGTTTCATATTTTTTATTCGCATTAATTCTCATAGTGGAAGGGCCGGGAACCTATAGTATTGATTATTTTAGAATGCGACGAGCACATCTGCTTCCCTAAATTTCTTCTTCACTGATTTGCATTTCACATCTCCTTTTGTATTTTGTTTGCTCATTCGATCATTATATCGACCCTGGCATTACCTCACCACCACAAAAGGGAATCTTAAATGATTCACATGAGTTCCCGAAGAGATTTTTTAAAAACAGGTGCAATCGCTGGCGGTGGCCTTGTGCTTTCAATTGTCCTTCCTGACATCTTCATCAAAGCTGGAACAAAATCATCTCCCAGGCCCTTTGCTCCGAATGCTTTTTTGAGAATAACAGAAGACAACAAGATTTCGGTTGTTTTATCCAAAGTTGAAATGGGACAGGGAATTTGGACAACGCTTCCTATGTTAATAGCAGAGGAATTAGATTGTGAGTTGAGTCAAATTAAAGTTGAACATAGTCCACCAGGCAAAGAATACTTCCACACATTTATTCCGGGACAACTTACAGTTGGATCAACCTCCACCATGTCGGAATTTGATCGTTACAGAAAGGCCGGTGCTACAGCTAGAGAAATGCTGATTAGTGCGGCCGCTGCTCAGTTGGGAGTAAATGCACAAGATTGTAGAACTGAAAAGGGTTTTGTAATCAATGGCAATAACAAATTGTCCTATGGCTCCTTAAGTACCGCGGCGGCAATGTTACCAGTTCCTGAGGTTGCATTAAGAGAATCAAAAGCATGGAAGATAATTGGTAAGTCACAAAGGCGGCTGGATGCAGAACAGAAGGTAAATGGTTCAGCGATTTATGGTATCGATGTAAAAGTTGAAGGCGTATTAACAGCGCTTGTTCTTCATGCGCCCATTTTTGGTTCTAAGGTTAAAAGCTTTGATTCTACTGAAGCATTGAATGTACCGGGGGTAAAACAGGTAGTACAGATTCCCGGGGCTGTTGCTGTTATTGCTGATAATTTCTGGTCCGCAAAAAAGGGAAGGGAAGTGTTGCGTGTGGAATGGGAAATCCCAAACGAATGGTTGAAAGATAGTGAACAGCAAAAACAGGAATATAGAAACCTGGCACAAACGAAGGGTGAACCAACACAGGAAAAAGGGAATCTCGAATCTGGATTTGCTAAGGCATCCAAAATATTAGAAGCCGAGTATTGGGTTCCTTATTTAGCTCATGCATGCATGGAGCCACTCAATTGTACCATTAAAATTTCTGAAGACGGCTGTGAAATTTGGACCGGTACACAAATGCCCATGGTTGATCGTGATGCAGCGGCGAGAATTTTAAATCTGAGTCCGGAAAAAGTGAAATTGAATACTCCATTTTTGGGTGGAGGCTTTGGTAGAAGAGGGTCGCTTGTGTCCGACTGGGTAGTTGAGGCTGCAGAAATTGTCAAGGCGAGTGGCAAGTCTATAAAAATGATTTGGACAAGGGAAGATGATATGAAAGCTGGTTTCTATCGACCATCATATTGCCACTCAGCAAAAATTGGATTGAGTAAAGATGGTTTTCCTGTTGCCTGGCAACATAGAATTGTTGGACAGGGAGTGTTCAGGCATACCTTCGTTATGCCCGATCCGAAAACTATAGATTTGAGTTCCGTGGAAGGGGTTAAGAGTTCACCATATCTCGATAATGTGCCAGACCATTCTGTTGAATTGCACACAATTGATAATAATGTTCCGGTATTGCCCTGGCGCTCTGTTGGAAAATCGCATACTTGTTTTGTTATTGAATCCCTGATTGATGAAATGGCTTCAGCATCAAAAAAAGATCCGGTAGAATATCGAAGGGGAATGCTTAAAAATCAACCTCAATATTTAGGAGTGTTAAATAGTGTGGCGGAAAGATCTGGCTGGGGTAAATCAATGCCTACAAATTATGGAAGAGGTGTTGCAGTTTATGATGGAAATGGCAGCTATGTAGCCTATGTTGTTGAAATTAAAATGTCGGGACAAAAATTTAAGATTGATAAAGTCTGGTGTGCCGTTGACTGTGGAATTGCAGTGAACCCGGACGGAGTAAAAGCGCAGATGGAAAGCAGTATTATTTTTGGACTTACAGCAGCAGTTTTTGGCGAGATAACATTCAAAGAAGGAATGGTTGAGCAATCAAATTTCACAAACTATAAAATGATGGAGATGAAAGATGCTCCCGAAATCCATATTGAAATTATTTCTTCTGGTTCTAAAATTGGTGGGATAGGGGAACCCGGTGTTCCTGCAATTGCTCCGGCATTGTGTAATGCTATTTTTAATGCTTCAGGAAAAAGGATTCGCAATTTACCAGTGAAAATTTAACTGACACCGGGAAGTTTTGACTGGATTTTCCAATTATGAATTGTAAGAAAATTTCCAATCCTTTAAGTAAAATTTATTTCTGGTTTTTTGATGGATTAAGATCACCAGCGATTATTATCTGGTGCCAAAAACACAATGGTTTCATAGTTTTGTGTCTGCCCGGAATGCAGTCCAAATAGATTTTTAGAGTATGGAAATCTTTTTACCGGCTTTAAACCGGGCCACAAATTCTGGATCGATATTTTTCACCACGCTGCAAACCACAGTGATTTCTGTTGGCAGCCATTGAAACATTTTCTGAAGAATTTAAAATAAACGTGATGAGTTCTCCAATTCAAACTTCTATTGCACCCTGGTTTACTTTAAGGGATTGTGCCAGAGCGGTTGAATTTTATAAGAAAGCCTTTGGGGCAGTTGAAACATACAGACTTGAAATTCCTGATGGAGGACTAATAGTAAGACTGAATATAAGTGGTGCAGAATTTTGGCTAAGCAGTGGTGCAAATGTTAGCGACGGTAAAGAAAATCTGGGAGGAGAACATGTTCGTATGATTTTGACAGTAGAAGACCCCCATTCTTTTTTCAAAAACGCAATCGAAGCAGGTGCAGTTGAAATTTATCCGGTGCAGGAAGAACATGGTTGGCGATTAGGTAGAATTGAAGATCCCTTTGGAATGCATTGGGAAATTGGACATTTAATTTGAGTTTTCAAAAATTTCACGCAAAGGCGCAGAAGTCAGGTAAGTGTTTTTCAAAGCGCCCTGGCGTTACATTCATTCTCAGATGATAAATATTTCGCAAAGCTATTAGTAGAATACCCTTTATTCTTCGCGGCTTTGCGAGAAATGTTCTTATGTATAATTTTTCAGGTAAGATACTCAAGATTGGAGTGAATCCATATGTTCTCGTGCCCGAATCAATTCGAAAAAAATTATTCAAAGATGCGAATAAAGATCGGGGCGCGATTCCTGTTTGTGGCGAATTGAATGGATTTAAGTTCACTCAAAATCTGGTTAAGTATAAAGGTCGGTGGCGCCTTTATCTTAACACGCCGATGCGTAAAGGTGCCGGAATCGATGTAGGTGATATGGCCAGTGTTGCATTGATGTTCGATGGGAAAGAAAGAATTACAGAAATGCATTCGTTATTGAAAGATGCATTGAATAAAAATATATCTGCAAAAAAAGTATTTGATCAACTTCCGCCATCCCGGCAAAAGGAAATAAAGAGATATATCAATAATCTTAAAACAGAAGAATCTGTAAGGCGAAATATTGAACGGGCCATTAAATTTCTAAATAGTGATGCCCGATTTATTGGCAGGGATAAACCCCTTTAATTTTTATGCTTCTCGACGAATTTAACCTCACGATTGATTTTTGGATTAAATCTCTGGATGATTATGATTTAGTTCAATTGTTGAAATCTCCGGGTACGGGATCCTGGTCCATGGGTCAGCTATACAATCATATTATTGGTGAAATGCTTTTTCAGGCTGAGCAGATATATGCTTGTGCGCAGCGAAATATGAATGTTGAAAAGAGTCCAAATGACGAGGGGAAAAAAATGTTGGAGCGTAATGATTTCCCGGATATGTTAATTGAAGGTCCTCCAACTAATGAACATGTGGTTAATCCAATTGGAAAAGAAGAGTTAATTGAGGGAATCAATTCGTCGAAATTGCTCATAAATCGAGCATACGAGTTTGCCATAAATTCTCCTCTTAATGGGAAAACAGAACATCCGGGCCTGGGTTTTTTTGGAGCAGATGAATGGTTGCAATTCTGTGAAATGCATCTCAGGCATCATATTAGGCAAAAATCCAGGATTGATAACTGTTTGAAGAAAGATTACGGTCGGTGAATTTTAAACCTGAAACACCGGCAAAAATAAAAATGAAAAAAATTCTGCATTCGTGCAGGTCGAATGCTAATGTACTAAGGTCCCTTTTGCACCCATTAGAGTTTCCTTATAAAATTTTGAGATTCCTTTGTTAAGTTCATTTTTCTTTCGCAGGGTTTATTATATTCGGAGCGACTTAATCAACAACACAAACTGCAAAACTGACTAGCCATGGGAATGGATCTCAACATTTATACCCAACCCCTATCTTCTGATCTGATTCCAAAAATAAAAAAGCGATTTGCTGACTACAAAATGGATGTTGAATTTCATCCTGATTTCAAATTCAACGAGGAAGCCGACACGGGTTTTTTGCCCATCAAATTAAAAGTTCTCCAGGCCAAAACAAGGCACTATGATTTATTTGAATCTGAAGTCTATACTGGATTTGAAATTTATTTTGACAAGTACAACTATCAGGAGGATTTGAAAAGTCTCCACCAGGTAAGTGTGATTACGGAGAAGAAATCATTTCTTAGAAAGTTATTCGGACCAAAAAAAGTTTCGGCAGAATCAATTAAAGATCCTGAAGTTTTTGTGGGAGATAAACAGACGGATGATATTTTGAAGCATTGTACAAATGATACTTTAATAAACTGGGTTCCTTCACATACGAGCGAGTTGCGTGTAAGTTTATTTTTTGCTGCATTCCTTGCAGAACAGGCCGGTGGTATAATTTATGATCCGCAAAATGAGCGATACCTGACTCCGCGGCAGGCGCTTGAAATTTTTCCTAATGAAATAGAAGAGTTTGAACTATCGGTGTCGACGGAAGACTTTGTACTGGACAGGTTTGAAGAATGGTATTGATCAGGTTTTGCTTGAAATCATTGAAACATAACGGCTAAAAGATCGCAAGAACCGGGTTGTATCTTTTGGGCACCTGAAGCAATTTTGAGTTATTAAAACTCAAAGCAATGAAGACATTCATTTTGATTCATGGATCATGGCACAGCTCCTGGAACTGGCATAAGGTGGTTCCTTTATTAGAAAATGCAGGACACAGGGCGATCTCAATTGATCTGCCAGGAATGGGCAGGGATAAAACTCCTATTCAGGATGTTAAATTTAAATCGACCATCGAGAAAGTTTGTGGATTGATAGATTCAATTGAAGGTAAAGTAATTTTGGTAGGTCACAGTAAGAATGGAATTGTGATTTCTCAAGTTGCTGAATATCGCCCTGAGAAGATTGAAAAACTCATTTACCTTGCTGCCTATTTAATTCCAAATGGAAAAACCCAGAGAGAGTACTCAGTGCAGGATAAAGAAGGCTGGTTGAAACCATATGTTACACAACATCCAGAGACCGGATCGCATACTTTGCAATCGGTGATTTTTAAAGAGGGGTTGTATCATGATTGTGCCGGTGATATAACGGAAATGGCTAAGTGCATTTTAAGTAATGAACCGGTTGAGTCAGGAATTGTTCCATTGGAGCTTTCCGAAGAGAATTTTGGTTCAGTTCCCAGGTATTATATTGAATGTACAGAGGACAGGGCAGTTACTCCTTATATTCAAAAGGTGATGTATACAGAAACGCCTTGCAAAAAGATTTATAGCCTTCCTTCGAGTCATTCTCCTTTTTTTAGTATGCCGAATGAATTAACGGAAATCTTATGTGAGATTGCAGAAACCAATGAATTCCCAAATATTTGGAAAAACCAACAAGAAAAATTGACTCCTGAATTTGAATTATAGTGTTGGGTAAAATACGTATGCAATCGGAGAAAATTCTCCTCTTTTCCTATTTCATTCAATTTTTTTGTTAATAAGCTTGCGTAACTCAAAAGTTACATGTAAGTTGGGGTAACTTAAAAGTTACGCATTATGAAAAAGGATATCAATCAAAAATGGTTTTTTGACCATACACCCGACAAGGTTTGGGATTATCTCACAGATCCGAAGTTGATAGCCGAATGGCTGATGGAATCTGATTTTCAACCAGTGGTTGGTCATGAGTTTAAATTCACAGGATCAGGCGATAACTGCATTTACGACGGTATTGCCTATTGCAAGGTTTTAGATGTGGATCCATTTAAACATGTTTCATATAGCTGGAGAACAGGTCCTGGTAACGGCGTAATTACCGTTCATTCTGTTGTAAGTTGGACTCTCACTGCCAAAGACAATGGAACTGAATTGGAATTATCCCATACAGGATTTACTGACATTAAAGACGCGGATGCACACAGAGAAGGCTGGACACAACTTGGAGAGAGATTCGTTAACCGATTAAATGAAGTTTATCAAAATGAAACAACAAACACTTGATGCATTTCAAGTTATTGCAGACCCTAGTAGAAGACAGATACTAAGACTGCTTTCTAAGGACAGTTTGTCCATTAATTCGCTGGCCGACAATTTTGAAATGAGTCGCCCGGCCGTATCGAAGCACATTAAAATATTGTATACGGCCGGTTTCATTTCAATTAAGGACATTGGAAGAGAGAGATATTGTACACTTAAACAGGATGGGTTTGATGAAATCCAAAATTGGGTTAGTTATTATGAAAATTTTTGGACCAGCAAATTGAAAAAACTGGAAAGCATTCTCGACAAAAAAATAAAGAAATGAGTTCATTACAAATCTTAAATCATGCAAAAGGATTATCAATGTTTGTTTGAAACCAGGACTTCTCCTTCTGAGGTTTTTGATAGAATCAATCGTGTGGCAGACTGGTGGGTAACAGATGTGAGGGGAAGGTCGACTCAATTAAATGATGAATTTTCGGTTCATTTTGGCAAGACCTATTCTCTTTTTAAGATTATTGAATTTATGCCCCCTAATAAAATCGTTTGGTTCGTAAAGGAATGTTACCTGCAGCCATTCGAAAACAAAACCGAATGGAAGGGTACCCAAATTGTTTTTGAAATTTCTAAATCTCAGGAAGTTACCCAGGTTAAAATGATTCATAAAGGACTGTATCCCGGGGTGGAATGCTACGACGATTGTCGGGAAGGCTGGAATTATTATGTTGGGAAAAGTTTACAAGCTCTGGTCAATACTGGAAAAGGTATACCGCATATCCCGGAAGTTGAAGCTTAATGTATATCCTGGTTAAATTTTGTGAGTATTGCTATATATTGGTTACCCAACTTTAACCAGTTTTTTATGTCACAACAGAAATGGTTCGATCGAAAATTCGAATTCAGTTCAAACGAAAATATTTTTCCCTCAATCCTCGAAAGAATTTCAGGTACACCCGCTAGGGTTGAAGAGAAATTTAAATTTATTTCTCCCTCAATCCACGAAATTCGACTGGATAACACCTGGAGCATAAAAGAAAACCTTGGACACCTAACAGATCTTGAACCCCTTTGGCAGGGACGTGTAGAAGATATTATGAACGGGCATAAAGAAATGCGACCTACAGATCTGCTAAATTCCCGAACTACTGAAGCGAACCATAATGCTGAATCAATTGGAAAATTGCTAATTGATTTCAGGGCTGCAAGAGCGCGCACATTTGAACTGGTAAAGGATTTTGATACTGATATGATATTCAAAAGCTCTTTGCATCCCCGATTGAAAACTCCAATGCGAACTATTGACCTTTTTCTCTTTGTTGCAGAGCATGATGACCATCACCTGGCAAGGATAACGGAATTGGTAAAATTGTTGGGCGGAAATAAATGATGAACCGGATTCTTAAATGGAACAATTTGGAGAATTCAATATTTTTGTCTTTGAATCTGATATTAATTTTCCAACCGGCTTACGATGATTCATTAACCCGCCTCAATCCTTCCCCTATTACTGCTCACGTCTAAACATTTGCAAAAATGAAAAGAGAATTCATGTTGTACATCCGCAATGCGGGTGATGCAAAAGCTGCCCTCTCGCCCGAGGAACATCTTGCCTTCATAAAAAAATGTGAAGTATATATCGGCAAATTAAAAGCTGGAGGTAATCTTATCGCTGCCCAACCAATTGTTCGGGAAGGTTTGGTGATTTCTAAAAAAGCTAATGGATGGGACTCAAAGCAAATAGATCCTAATAAAGAAGTACAGGTAGGATATTATCACCTTCTCGCCGAGAACATAGATGAAGCCATTGCACTTGCCAAGGAAAACCCCGAGTTCGAATATGTGTCATCTGCAAGTATTGAAATTAGGCCCATTAAAACAAAGGAAGAAAAAACGAATTTTGTCTACCAAAATGAGGTTAATAATAGTTACAGGAAATGATCAAAAGCATGGAATTCACAATTAGAAACGCGAACGAGTTCGAATTTGAAAAGATTGGAAAATTGATGGTGGATGTCTATTCGCAATTGGATGGATTCCCCAGGCCCAGTGAACAACCTGCATATTACCAGATGTTGCAGAATATTGGAGAGTTTTCTAAAAAACCGCTGACTGAATTACTTATAAGTGTTTCAGCAGATTCTGAAATTTTGGGAGCTGTTGTTTATTTTGGAGATATGAAATATTATGGTTCGGGAGGTTCTGCAACCAAAGAACAAAATGCTGCAGGTTTCAGGTTACTTGCAGTTAGTCCGGAAACAAGGGGATTAGGGATTGGAAGAATGCTGGTTCTGGAATGCATTGAAAAAGCAAGGAGACAAAATTTGTCTCAGGTCATCATCCATAGTACACAGGCTATGCAAACGGCGTGGAAAATGTATGTCAAACTTGGTTTCAAAAGATCTCAAGATTTAGATTTCATGCAGGGAGAGCTTCCGGTATTTGGATTTCGCCTCTTTCTCAAATAGCTGATCCGCTTATCATACAGTTATTGCTTGCAAAATCAATTTGCGCTATTTTTTTGTGCAATTTGATTTCAGCATTACATGCCTAATGGATCAGAAAATAGAAGTATTCAAAAAAAAGTAGAAAGAACAGTGACTTTCTACAATATGGTTCCAAATTTATTTTGGTCGCTGTTGAATCTCATCCCTATTTCGATTTTCTGTTATACACTGATGAGCCCTAAAATATTTTACTATTTTCTTGGCTTCAGCCTGGTAACTATTTTCTTCCCCAATTCATTTTTCGATAAGATCCAGTTAAGTAAAAGCACTTTGTTTTATAAAAAGCTTGGAATTAAACTGGTAAACAAACTGGCACAGAACGGTGAGTTCGTAAACAGGATGGTACAAAAGAAATATCCAGAATACAAAGTTGTAAGGGACAGAGACTCTATTAAGAAGATCATTTCTACATCCTATATGTTTGAAAAATTTCATTTCATGATGTTCGTGTTTTTTGCTTTGAGTAATGCTTACGCATTCTATTTGAATTATTTAGTTTGGGGAATGGTTATTCTGGTTACGAATCTGTTGTACAATGTATATCCCAATCTTTTGCAGCAGTATATCAGACTTAAATTAAAATCCACCAGAAAGAATTAATAACTTAGAGTTAGGCTGACTGGACTCTTAAGTGTTTATTTGTGGATACCCCAAAACCAGGCTTATGCATAATCCTTATTTATTAGTTGCTGTGGTTTTAATGTGGATCATTGTGGTTGCAGGTATTTTGCAAAGAATTTCTACAGTTCAGGCGCTGTCCGGCTCTAATGCAAATGACATATCTTCCAGGACTTCGTCTCTCAATGGGATTGAGAAATTCTGGATGGTATTATATTTCGGCCTATTGGTTTACCTGCTGATTTTACTTGGGGAGGAATGGGAATCAGGGGATACAAAAACGCATTTGATCGGAGCCATAATTTGTTATGGAATTGCCGGCGCCCTCTTCGCATTGCAGTTAATCAATCGGCAGCGGATTCTTGCACTCAAAACCAAAGATCCTGAAGCAGGACAAAATCTTCGGAAGTGGGTTTCGGTTGGAAATGTATTATTAATATTTGCTGCTGTGTTTCTGTCTATTGCTTATCGTCATTCCTAATAGAAAAACCTTTATACCTCACAGCTGAAGGAATCTCGAGTTCTGATACTACTACTTTTGATTAAAAGGACCAGATGAAATTTGGTTTTATCAAAGCATTTATTTTATTGGTTTATTTAGGTCCAGTACAATTGTTGGCGCAGGCGCCAAACATTGAATGGCAAAAATGTTATGGGGGAACTTATGGCGAAAATGCAAGTTCGGTTGAACAAACTTCAGATGGTGGCTATATAGTTGCCGGATGGAGCGATTCCCGTGATTACGATGTTTCCTCAAATCATGGTAAAAATGATTTTTGGGTTTTGAAACTGAATTCGGCAGGAGTAATCCAGTGGCAAAAGGCCTACGGTGGCAGCGGTAATGATGAAGCCAGGGTTATCCATCAAAGTTCTGACGGCGGTTTTTTGATTGCCGGAGGATCTGACAGCAAAAATGATGGGGATGTTACCAGTTCACATATGGGATTTGATTTTTGGTTAGTAAAAACGGGAAGCTCTGGTAATATTCTCTGGCAAAAAACTTATGGCGGCTCTGGTAACGATTACGCATACACGATGCGACAAACACCTGACAATGGTTATGTGATTGCGGGATATTCTGAATCAGCGGATGGAGACGCAACTGTCAACCATGGATTAAAAGACTTTTGGATTATTAAATTGAATAGTATTGGAATTATTCAATGGCAGAAATCTTATGGGGGAAGCAAAGACGATATCGCTTATTCCATTCAAAACACAATGGACGGTGGTTATGTTGTTGCCGGAAAAACTGAATCTAATGATGGTGACGCATCAGGTAATCATGGTGGATCCGATTTCTGGGTAATTAAACTGGATGGAAGCGGCGCTTTGAAATGGCAAAAAGTTCTGGGAGGATCTAAGGAAGATTCAGCACAAAGCATTCAACAAACTTCAGATGGAGGATTTATCATTGCCGGTACAACCAATTCCAATGATTTTGATGTAAGCGGCCTTCATGGTGTTCCTTCGGATGCATGGTTAGTGAAACTTTCAGCAACGGGGAATTTAGAATGGCAGGAATGCCTTGGCGGTACTTCTACCGAAGGAGCTTATGAGATCGAAACAAATTCTGACGGCACCAATATTATTTGTGGATATTCAAAATCTTTGGATGGCGCCTATGCCTGCAATTTGGGAGTAGAAGATTTTTGGATAGTTAAAACGAATCCTAACGGGAAAATTCTTTGGCAAAGGACAATTGGTGGCAATCATTTCGATGAAGCGCATAGTGTGAAAGCAACGGGCGACGGGGGATTCATTATGGTTGGGCTTACTTACTCTACAACCATTCCCGGCTATCATCCTGGATTGGGGAATGATGCCGGTGACGACTGGATTGTAAAACTTGCAACTCCACCGACTCCCGTAGCGCAGCCAGTCGTATCAATCTTTCCAGATTCCCCTTCTATCTGTGCGGGAACAGCGATTAATTTCTCAAGCTCTTCATACTTCCAGGGCACTCATTCTACCATCAGCTGGACGAGGAATGGAATCACAGTAGCAACAGGTGCGAGCTATGCTGCGAATGATTTTGCTGTGAATGATACAATCATCTGTGTACTTACAACTGAAACTACCTGTACATTAACCTCTCTTACTTCAAGCGATACGGTCGTAATCAGGAACAATACTTTTTATCAGCCTTCTATAACCATATCAACTAATTCTACCAGCATTTGTAATGGTGCTCCGGTTGAGTTTGATGCAATCACCGGTACCATAGGAAATAGTGTTCCATATTATCAATGGACCATAAATGGAAACGCAGTTGGGTCCAATTCAGCACAGTTTTCCAGTAATTCAATAAAAAATGGTGATATAATAAATTGCAACTATTCCTTAAATCCAGTTCCTGCCTGTTATACTATCGGAAATTCTGTTTCAAATAATCTAGTAATGAATGTTTCTAATTATTCAGTCCCAGGAATAGACATAAGTTTATCGGCAAATAATGTTTGCGCTGGAACACCAATTACTGCCAGCGTATCCGCGCAAAACGGTGGATCCAATCCTTCTTTTGAATGGTTTGTTAACCTGGTGGATGTGGGAAATAGCGACAATCTTTTATCGGATCAGTTCAAAAATGGAGACGAAATATTTTGCGTAATGAGTCCCGGCTCTAACGCTTGTTCAACTACTCAGGTTTATTCTGATACATTATCGCTTTCAATCCTGGATTCCCCGCAAATTTTGCTGACCCCTGCAGACACTACTATTTTTAGTGGAAGTCAACTTCAATTAAATGCAAGCCTTTCCCCCGATGTAAATACTTTTCAATGGAGTCCGTCAAATATGTTGTTAGATGCCAATATTATTTCCCCAACAACGAAAAATTTGGATGCAGATATCGATTTTACTTTATCTGCAACATCGCAGAACGGCTGCACTTCTTTCGCTGAAACTAAGGTAAAAGTTTTGAAATCAATATATATCCCCAATGCATTTACGCCCAACGGTGACGGTTTGAATGATATATTTCGGATTCCTCCCGGGGTTGCTTTTAATTTGAGTGCATTTAATGTTTATGACAGATGGGGATTACGGATTTTTTCCAGTAGAGACATAAATAACGGATGGGATGGAAAAATCCAGGGTAAACCGGCTGCGCCGGGAATTTATGTTTATACAATTAGTGGTAGCGATAACAAAGGAGCTATCAATCTGCGAGGTATTGTAACATTGATTAGGTGATTGTTCACACCTGGTACAAATTCCTGTTTAAAAAATCATTTCTGAACTTTCCATTGGGATCCTGTTTCTTGCATAGATTTAGAAAAGTATCAAATTTTTCATAAGAGCTTTTCAATTTTGCAGGACTCAGGGTAAATAATTTACCCCAGTGCGGCCTTGGATGAAATGACGCCAATTGTTCTTCAATCATGGGAAGTAATTTGCTTACTGCATCCCATTCCTGCTTCCAGGTAAAGTGAATTGCCGTAGATGGTCGTTTATAGGATGTGCTCATCCATAAATCATCACCATCAATTGTGCGGATTTCTGAAATGAACAGGTGCGGTCCAATCTTTTCGTGTAGTTTGTTAATTGCCAGCAGCGCTTTATAAGAATGTTCTCTCGGAACAAAATATTCTGACTGCAATTCCTTCCCGCTACTTGGGGTAAAATTCATTTTAAAATGAGGAAGCCTTTCATGCCATGGACCCGGCACGCCCATTTGCTCAGTACAATTTTCTGCAGATAACGCTACAATTGGATGAAGATTCCTCGTAGCAGGCTTTGCACCATATATGTTATCTCCAAAATTGATATTTGTGTTAGCATCTACTTTTGATTTTACCCAAATCTGACTTACATTATTTTTTTGCCAGTCCGTAAATAAACTTACACTGTAACCTTTTGACATGATTTCATCAAAATGGTGTTCCAATTCGGGAAATGGAAGATTCTGAAATACATCCTGTCTTACCATATATGTGGGAAGGATGTGCAAACTAACTTTTGTAATGACTCCCATCGCACCAAGGTTAACCACAGCAGCATTAAATTCATCGGCATTTTTTTCTTTTGAATATTCCTTTAATTCACCATTTGCGTTAACAATTTCCAGACCCACAACAGCAGTTGAAAGGTTTCCGTTGTGCACACCCGAACCATGGGTTGCGGTTATACATGCCCCGGCAACTGAAATATGAGGCAGGGAAGCCAGATTGTGCAAAGCATAGCCATTATTGTTTAGATATTCCGCGAGCTCACCGTAACGAATACCTGAACCAACTGTAACTGTGTGCTTTTCCTTATCCAGGGAGAGTACCTGGTTTAATTTCTTAAGCGAAAGAAATTCATCGTGAGAGTCTGCGATTGTATTAAAACAATGCTTTGTACCCAGCACTTTAAAACGGGAATGTTGTTTCACAAATGCCGGGATCTGATCAAAAGAATCCAGGCTAGTTATTTTGCTTGTGCTATACTCCAGATTTCCGGCCCAGTTTTTAATTTTTTCCTGCTGTGAGAATCCTTTCATAGGATTTAGAATTGAACCGGCGACAAATGTCGACGAAAGTTTTAGGAACGTTCTTTTTTTCATATTGGCAAGCTTTGATACTAAACTACGTGATCAAATCGAAGATTAAAAGAACTAATAATTGGTCATCAAAAAAGGTTAAAATTCAACTATACAAAATTCATCTAACTAATAGTAACTTCAGTCCTCTTTTAAAAAGCCATCTTATCTATGGCTTTTAAAAATTATACTCAAACCAGATTTTATTAAACTTCGGTTATGAATGCAGAAGATTTAAAGAGTTTGCAGGCTCCTATTAAGGAGAAGTATAAAGTCAATCCCGAAGCGGCATTGATCACATTATCTGCAGAAGGAAATTTAGGAGAAGGCGTATCCTGTAAAATTGAAACCGGTAAAGCTCTGGTTGAGGCAGGTCTGCATCCCGCAACAGGCGGTACAGGAATGCTGGCTTGTTCAGGAGATATGCTGCTGGAAGCCCTGGTAGCCTGTGCTGGCGTTACTTTATCAGCAGTCTCTACTGCAATAGGAGTCGAAATCTCCGAAGGTAAAATCAAGGCCGAGGGCGATTTGGATTTTCGGGGAACTCTTGGTGTTGATAAGTCTGCACCGGTTGGCTTTAAGAATATCCGCCTTTCTTTTTATTTGAAAACTTCAGCAACTAAAGATCAGTTGGAATCCCTCGCCAAGCTAACCGAACGGTATTGTGTGGTTTACCAGACACTCACCCGGGGTGTTGGAGTGGAAACAAATTATTATGCCGATTGAAAATTGGCGGTTTGGAACCTGGATTATTTGAATAAATTGGATTTGCTTTAAAATTCAATGAGTATGAGTCAGGACAAGGTCAAAGATCTGAGCATTGATATTCTCTCCAATAATTGGTATACACTCAAGAGAGTCAATTTTAAATACCACAGAAAAGACGGCAGTTGGCAATCTCAAAGTCGGGAGGCTTATGATCGAGGCAACGGAGCTACTATTTTGCTATACAATTCTGAAAAGAAAACTGTAATTCTCACCAGACAGTTCCGGATGCCAACATTTATAAATGGGAATCCATCCGGACTATTAATTGAAGCCTGTGCCGGATTGTTGGACCTGGATAATCCCGAAGATGCCATCAGAAGGGAAACGGAAGAAGAAACCGGATATAAGGTGGGTGCGGTAAAAAAAGTATTTGAAGCATACATGTCACCGGGATCAGTTACAGAAATTCTTTATTTTTTTGTGGCTGAATATAATGAGGGAATGAAGCTTAATGAAGGCGGCGGTGTTGCTCATGAACAGGAAGATATTGAAGTTCTGGAAATACCATTTGCAAAATCATTAGAGATGATTTCTAAGGGAGAAATTAAAGACGCAAAAACAATATTGCTTCTCCAATATGCCAAAATAGAAAACCTGGTTTAACCGTTATTTCTAAATAAAGGATTGTTTATTTTCCAAGGATATGAGTAGCAGACTTCTTAGGATTTTAATAATTGTTTTGCTGGTTGTCGCAAATATTGGATGCGATCAGGTTTCAAAAAATCTGATTAGGAAAAAAATGGTTCTGAATGAATCTGTAAGATTTCTTGGAGACCATTTGTCAGTTACTCATGTTGAAAATTCTGGTGCTTTTCTTAGCCTGGGAAATGAAATCTCATCTACTGCGAAGAATAATTTTCTAATCATATTACCATTGACAATTTTATTGGTTGGTTTAGTTTTTCTTTTGAGAAATCCTCAATTGCCGACTCCTCTTCTCACAGGCTTTTGCTTTATATTGGGAGGTGGAATTGGAAATATTTTCGACAGGGCAGTTTTCGGTTCAGTTACTGATTTTCTTTATCTGCAATGGGGAATGTTTCACACTGGTATTTTTAATCTGGCAGATCTTTCAATTACCATTGGTGTGGTAATGGTGGCCTGTTCCTCCTTAATAAGAAAATATTTTTTTTAGTTCCTGAGTTTGGATCTCCGCACGTTTAATTAGTCTCATCCATATTAATCTGTCCCTGAAAAAAAATTATTATGCATCAGTCAGACAGAACATACAATCAAATTGCCGGACAAAAAGTTCAAAGAATCGAAGCCATTAGCGATGGAGTATTCGCCATTGCACTTACTCTTTTGGTTCTCGATATTCGCGTTCCCGTTTTAGAAAGTATTAAGACTGAAGGTGATTTGATGCACGCGTTTAGAGGACTTACACCAAGACTTCTTAGTTATTTTGCCAGTTTCATGACCCTGGGAATATTCTGGACCGGACATGCACTACAGTATAGCTATATAGAAAAAAGTGATCGCAACCTCAACTGGTTCAATTTATTTTTTCTGATGTTCGTTTCTGTATTACCATTCACTACTGCCTTCCTTAGTGAATACATCGAATTCAAATTTGCAATCTTTCTTTACTGGTTGAATATTTTCTCACTTGGTCTTGTTTTATACGTGCACTGGATCTATGCGACTAAACATAATTTTCTTTCTATTCAGGGCGACGAGGAAGCAGTGGTTACAGGTGCGATTACGCGCAGGATTGTTATAGCTCAAACATTGTATGCTATTGGAGCATTATTATGTTTTATAAATAATTATCTGAGTATTTTATTCATCATTATTATCCAACTGAATTATGCACTTGCAATTTTCGGTGGTAAAATGAACCTGAAAAAGTCTTCACTAAAAACCTAATAATATGGCAGGGTTTATCATCAGGATAAATGATGACCACCTATTGAGATTTCATTTTCTGCCCGAAGCACCTCATACTACAAAGGCATTCCTGGCTGCACTTCCATTTGCAGAGAAATTTTATCACGCAAGAATTTCCGGACAGGAAATTTGGATGGATAAAGCACCTAAACTGGATGTGATCCAGGAAAATGTTTCAATTTTTGCTAATCCGGGAGAAATTGTAATTGGACCTTCAAAGCCCATAAGAAATAAGATTATTGGTTGCATGGGAATTTTTTATGGTGAAGGAAAACTGCTTGATGGCGGTAACATTTTTGGCAAAATCTGGGAAGAAGATATGGATGCTCTCGTACAGTTGGGTAATTCAATCTGGAAAAAAGGAGAGCAAATCTTAAGTTTTGAAGCAGATGATTAGGTCCTAAACCTGAAAGCCTTATGGGCAAAGGGTTTGGCCCTTTTTATTTTTGAATTTGCCAGCTAAAAGATCGAAAAAAGGTTTGCAATTTGGGAGGAAATAATGTAAATTGATAAACACAACTTATTTGTAAACGATAAAAGTCTTGCCATGGGAACTGTATTCCATATCCTTAAAAGGAAGGGACACGATGTGTTTTCCGTACGTCCCGAAATCTCAGTATACGATGGACTTGAGTTACTGGTAGAAAAGCGTATAGGATGTTTGATGGTAACGGATGAAACTGGCAAATATCTCGGCACTTTTACTGAAAGGGACTATGCCCGAAAAGTGATTCTGAAAGGCAGATCTTCAAAAGAAACTCTTGTATCTGAAATAATGGATCCACACCCCTCGGTATCCGAAAACAGTACCATTGAGGAGTGCATGGAAAAAATGTCAACAAAAGGCTATCGTCATTTGCCGGTTATGGATGGAGCAGGGAATTTGGTGGGTGTAGTTTCAATTAGCGACGTCGTAAAATATATTATCGACGAGCAAAAATTTTTGCTTGAACATATGGGCGATTATATTTCAGGGACCCACCGTTAGTGTTCTGGGTTATCCACTCAAAATAACAAACCGGCAATGCCGGTTTTTTTGTTGAAAATAATTGAGAACTCACTTTTTAGGTGACCCAATGAAGTGTTTGCGGGGTAAGTCGATTATTAAAAGGAGTGTTATCTTCCTGGGCCTGTTGCCATTGCTTTTTTAGGTCATAATACCAACGTGCCTGCGTATCAGGATCTCCAACAAGCATAAGCTTGGGATTTCTTTGCAGACCTTCCCTCAGTTTTCTAAAGACACCCAGGTCCTGGCCAATAAATGTTTTGCCTAATTTTCTTAAGGGCCACCAAATGAAATTAACCACGTTAAGAGATGAATAAAAAAACTGGTTCAGCTCTGTTTCATTTTCATTTAACGGTGTGAGCGTTGTAATGGAAACAATTTCGTCTTTCTCGCCCACAGATATATGTTCAATACGATTGCCCGGAATTTCAAAATTGATTTCAGTAGAAGTACCACCTTTCAAAATTTTGTACCCCTTGGAATTTGATGAAGGTTTATGCCTTGACATCTTAAATCCCATTGGAATCGGCTCAAAGATTTTTTCTTTAATTCTTAATGATTTCGCAGATCTCCAGAACCATGATTGATGCACAAAAGTTACGTGCGCCGGATCAATTAATCCAATAACTGAATGATCAATATTGCAGGGAAGTACAACAGTTTCTACATGCTTGAATTTAGCTTCCGGATCAATTATAAGATTCGGAGGTTGAATTTTAGGGTCAAAAGCTGATTTTCTCTCAGGAATATATACCCAAATCGTATTGCTGATTTCCTTGCAGGGATAACTCTGTGTTTTTATTTTACAAACATTGATATTGTTATCCGGGGCTAATGCAGGTATTTCAACGCAGGTTCCTGTAGTATCAAATTTCCATCCATGATAGCAACACTGTATGTGTTCACCATCAAACCAGCCATAAGAAAGAGGAACGCCACGGTGTGGACAGTTGTCTTTCATGGCAAATGGCTTTCCCTCTTTATCTCGCCCAAATACAAGTTTCTCCCCCAGGATTTCCTTTGATAAAAGCTTCCCCTTTTTGAGTTTACCCCCATACATAGCGAGGTACCAAATATTTTTGAGATAAAGTGGTTGTTGTTGTAAAGCCATGACTGATCGGTTGGAAGAGGTAATTTACGAAAACTTATTTTTCGACCATTGCTCAATCTGTAATTATTGAGATATTCGGGTATGAAAATGAATCTATCCATTTTGGCTCTTTTCTTATTTGCAAATATTTCAATGGCTCAGAGGCAGGATAAAGAATTGCAAAAAGAAATTGAATCCCTGGTCCAGGGGTTTAATGGAAAAGTTGGAATTTATGTTCTAAATCTGAAAACAGGTAAGGTGGCTGCCTTCAATGCTGATTCGATTTTCCCTACCGCAAGCATGGTTAAAATTCCCATTTTGATTGGTGTAATGGACAAAATAAGTAAGGGAGAATTAAAGTACCACGATGAGATAGTTTATAAAGACAGTCTTTTATATTCTGGTGTAGATATTCTTGGCTCGTTTAAATCCGATGAAAAAATAGAACTCAGCAAAGTGATGATGCTTATGCTAACGATGAGCGATAATACAGCGAGCCTTTGGTTGCAAAGTCTGGCAGGAAATGGATTGCGCATTAATCAAATCCTCGATTCACTTGGGTTCAAAATAACCAGGGTCAATTCCAGAACTCCCGGCAGAGAGGAAGCCCGTAATGAATATGGTTGGGGACAATCCTCTCCAAGAGAAATGGTAGAACTGATGAGAAAAATTTATAAAGGAGAAATCATAGATAGAAATTATTCAGCCAGGATGTTGAGATTATTAGGTAGAAATTATTGGGATGAAGCCGGAATATCTCAAGTGCCTCCCGACATATTCGTCGCTTCTAAAAATGGAGCTGTCGATGAGTCCCGAAGCGAAACTATGTTTGTTGCGGCGCCTCACGAGCCTTATATATTTTCAATAATGACAAATAACAATAAAGATCAGAGTTGGCAGCCTGGAAATGAAGCATGGGTGCTCACAAGAAAATTATCTCAATTGTTGTGGAATAAATTTGAACCGAAACTTTCCTGGCAACCTTTTATAACTGTGGAAGGGAATTAATTTTAAACTTTCAGATTTTACTATGAGCAAGATCAATACAATAATTTTCGATTTAGGAGGAGTACTGGTAGACTGGAACCCTGACTATTTGTATACTAAGATTTTTGATGATCCGGAAAAAATGAAATGGTTCTATAAAAATATCTGCACCCCGGAATGGAACATGGAGCAGGATGCCGGGAGGTCTTTACAACATGGAACTGATCTACTGGTTAAGCAATTTCCAGAGTATGCCAAAGAAATCAGTATGTATTATGGCAGATGGACCGAAATGTTGAAGGGCCCAATCCATGAAACTGTTGAAATATTCAAATCCCTTAAAGAAAGTGGGAAATATAAATTGTATGCGCTTACTAACTGGAGTCATGAAACTTTTCCAATAGCACTTGAAATGTATGAGTTTTTACACTGGTTTGATGGAAGAGTTGTTAGTGGAGACGAAAAGACGAGAAAGCCATTTCCTGAAATTTATCATACACTAATCAATCGATATTCTATAGAGCCTACAAAGGCATTATATACGGATGATAATGCGTACAATTTATTACCTGCGCAACAATTGGGAATGACTACAATACATTTTCAATCCCCTGGACAATTCAGAAAAGAGCTTGAAAATCTTCGTATTCTCTAAAATTGTCTGTTAAGAAAAGTTTAGCTATTCCTGTTAAAATTTTCTAGCAATTAACTAAGGCACTAACACTTTAACCCGTTTGTACGTCAATACAATTGGGAGGAAGTATTTTATGTATAGGCCGATCATTATTCTCAGCATTTTTGCCGTTGCCCTGTTTTCTTCATGCGGCACCAGCAAGAACTTTTCTTCGCCTGAAGACAAAGATCTTAGCCAGCTTGTGAAGAAATTGAATAAGAAAAGCGGGGATTTAGGGCTTCAAAATTCTTTGAAGACATTATATGCGCAATCGCAGCAAAAGCACGAAGACAATATTGCTGTTTATAGAAAAATTCAGTCTTTGGATAAATGGAATAAAATTTTATCGGAATATTCCGAATTGCAAAAAGTTTATGATCTTATTAGTTCTTCTACGGTAGCTTATGGCATCATAAATCCGGTCAATTATTATTCTATGATTGATGATGTTAAACATGAAGCTGCATCGGAATTTTTTGATGCTGGAATGTCTTTTATGACTGACAGTTCACGCGAATCTTACAGGAGAGCTTATGATGCTTTTGATAAAGCTCTTCAATATGCTCCAGATTTTTCAGAAGCTCAAAAGCAAAAGCAGTTTGCTTTTCAATCAAGCATTATCAATGTAGTGATTAATCCGTTACAGGATTTTAGTAATGGTTATTTCCCAGGCTGGGATGCGGGTTTCCAGAGAAACTATTTGCAGGAAAATTTGGTTAGAGATTTAGGTGGAGCAAATGCCTTTTCTGTTCCTGCAAGATATTATACGGACAGGCAGGCTGCGGCTTCTAATATTATTCCCAACTGGATAGTTGATTTAAAATGGAACAATGTATTTATTTCACCTGAACGCCAGGATGCGTATACAAGAAATGTTTCGAAATTAATTACACTGGGTACAGATAGTTCTGGACATGAAATCACAGAAACGGTCTACG
The DNA here is from genome assembly GCA_003175935.1 of Bacteroidota bacterium. GTDB lineage: Bacteria > Bacteroidota > Bacteroidia > Chitinophagales > Chitinophagaceae > PSRI01. The sequence continues at coordinate 12,179 of PSRI01000083.1, read as the reverse complement.
CCACTTTAAATGTTACCCGAATTTATGTTGAAGCTTCTGCAGTGTTAGACTATCATATTACTGATGCTTTAACCAAAAATAATATTGAATGGAATAGTTTAAGTACTGACTATAACTGGCAGGAAGAATATGCAAGTTATTCTGGGGACTCAAGAGCACTAAGTCCACAAGATTGGGCTATGATAAATTATGCAAGAACGAATTTGCCTTCGCGACGCGACATCATGGATGAAATGACCAGGAGAATATATACTGATCTTAGAAGCAGAATTAAAAATTCAACTGACTGGTAAAAATATTGTAAGAGGACGGTAGAGGTAGCCCCGGCTAAACGGTCGGGGCCTTTTTAATGTGGTAATTTCTCCCGAATTAATCCATAGAACCAGGTTCCGGCAATTGCGGTTAATAATGTTATTAGTACAACAGTTGCGCCTGAGCCGATGAGCGCGAAAATTGGACCGGGGCATGCTCCTGTCATTGCCCATCCAAAGCCAAAAAGTAAACCGCCAAATATCTGCCCTTTGCTGAAAGATCTTTTGATAAAAATGATAGGATGATTATAGATGGTTTTGGTTTTGAATCGTTTTAAAAGTATAACTGAAATCATTCCTGTTATTACTGCCGAACCAATAACGCCGTACATATGAAAACTTTGAAAGCGAAACATTTCCTGAATACGGAACCAGGAAACTACTTCTGACTTTACCAGTATGATTCCGAATAGGATCCCTACTATTAGGAATTTGATATTTCCCACGAGGGAATGAGATATTTTGGATTCTATGGGATCTTCCAGATCAGGGGAAGAAACCTCGAAATCGGTATTTATTTTTTTAATTTCTTTTTCAGCAATTTCTGCGTTCAACATAATTTAAAATCTTAGAATGATGGGTAAAATGAAATTGGCCATAATGATTCCACCAATAAAGAAGCTCATAGTAGCTATAAGTGATGGTAGCTGAAGATTAGCTAAGCCGGTAATTGCATGGCCTGAGGTACATCCTCCAGCGTATCGTGTGCCAAATCCTACCAGGAAGCCACCACCTGCCAGCATGATCAAACTTCTTACGCTTAATACGGCGTTCCAGCTAAAAATTTCTTTTGGGACGAGTCCATTAAAATCTTTCAATCCATATGCACTTAACTCCGCCGTGAGTTTGGGATTTAATACTATTGGCTGATCATTCCAAAAAAAGAGGCGTACGAGAAGTGCTCCAATAATAATTCCTGCAGCTAAATAAAGATTCCAACTTTCATTTTTCCAGTCGTATTTAAAAAATGGGATTTTGCCAGGAAAGCAAGCTGCGCAAATATGCCTGAGATTGGAGGAAATCCCAAAATTCCTGTTACCAAGTACGAGGAGTGCAGGAACCATGAGCCCTATCAACGGACCTGATATGTACCAGGGCCAGGGCTGACTAAGAATTTTTAACATGATCTAAATTTAAAGAAAAAAAATGATAAGGTTCGTTTATACGTGTACGTGAGCAAACAATGGGTTGAAGGAATTTTATCTTCCCATGTATACCATGAGTATTTGAACATCACTGGGATTTACTCCTGAAATTCTTGATGCCTGACCCAGGGTTCTTGGTTTGATGCGATTAAATTTTTGGCGTGCTTCTGCAGAGAGAGAAGTAAGCTTGTCGTAACTAAAATTTTCCGGAATAACCAGGTCTTCCAGTTTTCCCATCTTATCTACTAATTCTTTTTCTTTTTCGATGTAGACTTCGTACTTCACCTGAATTTCTGCCTGCTCCAATACATCTGAAGGATAAGCTTCAATGGATTCAGAAAGTTTGGGTGAATATTCTATCATTGATTTCAATGATAGATCGGGGCGGAGCAAAATTTGCTTTGCCTTTTGTTTTTGTTGTAAAGGAGATGAGCCAATTTCCTCGAGATATTCATTTATCTCCTGGGGTTCTATAGAAATTTCATCGAGGTAATTTTTTATAATCTCTAGTCCTTCTTTTTTCTGATTTACTTTTTGAATTCTTTCTTCAGTTGCCAAACCGATATTATAACTGAGTTCTGTTAATCGCAAATCAGCATTGTCTTGTCTCAGTAAAGTTCTAAACTCAGCGCGGCTGGTAAACATCCGGTAAGGCTCCTGTGTTCCTTTATTGATTAGGTCATCTACGAGTACACCGATGTAAGCTTCACTTCTTTTAAGAATAAATGGTTCGAGTTTTTTTGATTTTTGGTGTGCATTAATTCCTGCTACCAATCCCTGGCAGGCAGCTTCTTCATAGCCCGTGGTTCCGTTGATTTGTCCTGCAAAAAACAAATTATTGATGAGCTTTGTCTCTAATGTGTGTTTAAGCTGGGTCGGCGGAAAATAATCGTATTCAATTGCATAGCCTGGCCGAAAGAATTTGGCAGACTCGAAACCTGCAACTTTACGAAGGGCTTCGTATTGTACTTCTTCAGGTAATGATGTTGAGAATCCGTTTACATAGATTTCAACTGTGTTCCAACCTTCGGGTTCAACAAAAAGCTGATGTCTTTCCCGTTCTGCGAATCGATTTATTTTGTCTTCAATGCTAGGACAATACCTTGGTCCGATCCCTTCGATTTTTCCTGTGAACATCGGACTCCTGTCGAATCCGGTTTTAAGTAAATCGTGAACTTCAGAATTGGTATAAGTAATCCAACAACTTCTTTGTTGAGAAGGACGGATTTTTTTTGAATTGAGAAAGCTGAACCCAACGATTTCATCATCACCTTTTTGTTCTTCCATTTTGGAATAATCCAGGCTTCGTCCGTCAATCCTGGGAGGGGTGCCTGTTTTAAGTCGGTCGGATTCAAAACCTAATGAAACCAATTGTTCAGTAATTCCTGTTGCAGCTTTTTCTGCCACCCGACCGCCTCCGAAATTCTTTTCTCCAATATGGATTTTCCCATTCAGGAAAGTGCCATTTGTGAGAACAACTGCTTTAGCATAAATCTTATGACCTAATCCGGTAACTACTCCAACGCATTTATCACTTTCAACGATTAATCCATTTACCATGTCCTGGTAAAAATCAAGGTTCGGTGTGTTTTCAAGCATTTCTCTCCATTTTTGAGAGAAGAGCATTCTATCATTCTGAGATCTCGGACTCCACATTGCGGGACCTTTAGATCTGTTGAGCATTCTGAATTGGATCATGGATTCATCGGATACTATTCCGGAATATCCTCCAAGTGCATCAATTTCTCTCACGATTTGCCCCTTTGCAATTCCTCCCATCGCCGGATTACAACTCATTTGAGCGATGGTTTGCATGTTCATTGTCACAAGCAGGACCTTGCTACCCATCTTGGCCGCCGAAGCGGCAGCTTCGCAACCGGCATGACCAGCTCCAACCACAATTACATCATAATTTGTGAACATGGCGCAAAATTACAATTCTGATTTTGAATTCAGGTTTCGCAACGAAGTTCCACGTGAAACATTGTGATTAATCGCAAGAAAAATCCTGTACTAGAACAAAATTCTGTTGTGCCCGAAATGGAGCGAATGAAGCACCCATTGAAGTAACATCGGCATTTAGAAGAGCTTTTCGATGTCCCTTGTTCGGAACCCCGGAATCTATTAAAAGAAGTAGTATTGCTTCCAATGCGTCCTTTTTGCCACTGTATATATTTTCAAATGCACATTTTTGAATGCCGGCTTCTTTCATTCGATCTCCAAAAGATTTGCCCCCGGTTGAATTATGGCTTATCGTTCGTCCATTTTGGCCCAGATCCGCAGCCTGGACAGATGCCGTTTTTATTAGAGCAGAGTTCGGTCGCAATGGTTTTAAGGTTGAATTTGTCTGAAGGTCAACTTTTAAAGACCTCGAATCTGCATTATCCATGACTTTGAATTCTTGAAGAAAAGGCGTTAAAACTAGAGAACTGAACCTTTTAGGGTCCTTTCTCATGAAATTGACCCAATAATAGACGTTTTGTTCCTCGATGCTTAAGTTTTTATACTCAGGGAAAGAATTTAACCAGTTTTGAATACTGGTGTCAAGAGCGATATCTGGCTTAAAATCTTTGTCTTCCAGACTTACCATTGATTGAGTGAAACTAAACTGTGGACCAAAAATTAGAATGAAAGCTATAAATAAGATGTGTTTCACGTGAAACTTTAATTTAATCTAAATATTTAGCGAGATAACGATTTTCCATTTCTCTCATTATTTTGATATCCGGTTTTAACTTGTCCTTGTATCCACAGAGATGAAGAACACCATGAAAGATGACTCTATGCAATTCTTCCTGGAACCGGACATTCAAATTTTTGGCATTATCCTTAACGCGATCAATACTTATGTATATCTCTCCAATTGTTTGTCTCGATTTACTGCTTAAGTCAAAGGTTATAATATCCGTATAAAAGTCGTGGTTGAGAAACTGTCGATTAATTTGTAAAAGGTAATCATCAGAGCAAAAAATATAATCCAGACTTTCCAAAGCTTTTCCTTCCTTCTTAAATATTTGCACTATGAACTTCTTAAGACGGGTCCGATCCCGAAGAGAAAAATTCGATTGCATCATATGAAAGTTAATACTGGCCATAGGCTAATTCCTTTTCCAAAAATCGTAACAAATTGCTGAATAGGACAGAATAGATTTGTACCTCTATGAAAAGATTATCGGAAATAGGAATAGGAATATCTGTTGTAATTAGACAATTTGAAAAAGATGAAATATTCCTGAAACTAATGGAAATGGGCTTTGTACCTGGCGAAGTTGTAACGATTGAACAGGTGGCACCTCTTGGAGACCCGATTTCCATTTCAGTTGCAGGATATAATTTAAGTTTGCGATTGAATGAAGCTGCAAAGGTCCTGGTCGAGGAAGTGTAGCATAATATCTTGGTTATCAATCTTTTAAATGCAAATCGGTTTATATTTCGGATCTTTCAATCCAATCCATCACGGACATTTAATCATTGCAAATTATGTATTGAATTCAACCAGACTGGACCAGGTTTGGTTTGTAGTGAGTCCCCAAAATCCATTTAAAAATTCCGCAGGGCTTTTGAACGAATATCAAAGATTACACCTGGTTAAAATTGCAATTGAAGGCGAGAATAACCTAAAAGCATCCGATATAGAATTTTATTTACCGCGACCTTCCTACACAATCGATACACTCACATATCTCGAAGAGAAATATCCAAACCATAAGTTCTCCATTATTATGGGTAGCGACAGCTATCAAAATCTACCGAAATGGAAGAATGCTGAACTCATCGTGAAGCGATATCCCATATTTGTTTATAAAAGAGCTGGCTTCGAAATTACCGGACCAGATGATCCGTTACTCACCGTTGTAGATGCTCCACTATTGCAAATTTCTGCAACACAAATCAGGGAACTGGTGAAACAAAAAAAATCTATCAGATACCTGGTACCGGATATTGTAAAAGAAGAAATAGAGCGGAATAATTATTATCGCTAATTGACGAACCAGCCGATAAACAGACAAGCCAGCACTATAACGGGCGCGGGTAGCCGAGAAAATGTAAGAAGAAGAAAAGTTCCGATGATCACTCCAATATTGACAAAGCTGATAGTTTTTCCATCTAATATTTCCACAATAGAAATATCCTTCATCAAATAAATGGTAGAGGCTGTCATTATACCTACTACTGCTGCATTAATTCCCTTGAGAGCTCTGTAAATTCCTGTGTACTTTTTGAGATTGTTCCATACAGGGAAGAAGAACAAAACCAAAAGTGCGCTGGGTAAAAAGATCGCGATAGCCCCGATAATGCATCCGACAACCTGCATTTTCTTTCCTTCGGTTTCCAAAGCAAGTCCACCTGTAAAAGCTGCTATTGAAAATACTGGCCCGGGTATCGCCCTTACAATTCCTGCTCCTGTAAGAAAATCATTTTTATTTATCTTAATTACATCTCTTCTGTTTTCCAATACTCTTTTTGATTCCGGCCTGATTACATATTGCTCGTACATCATTGGTATTAGCACGTCGCCTCCGCCAAACACGAGACTTCCGAAACGATACTGGTTCTCAAAAAAATTAAATGCTTTTCGGTCGGGCCAATTTTTCTTAGTGGCAGTTTCGCTGAGGAAACCGGCGATAATAATGATGGAAAAAAAGATCACGATATTGCCCCATTTGATGGGCCGGTATTTAGTTTCGGTTTTTTCGATTTTCTTTTCAGTAAAATTGGTAACGATTCCTCCGAAAATAATTACTATAGGAAATACCCATGGAGTTTTAAAAAGGTAATATGTAGCGATCATGGAGATTACCATTATATATCTGGCAACACGATTTTTCACAACGAGGGTAAAAGCTCTGAAAGCGGCAAAACCAATAAAACCAATCGCCATAGGTTTTACAAATTTGAAAACATCTTTTTTTACCAGGTCCAGGTAAAATGACAATGTTCCCATGATGGTGCATGCAGGAAGCAGCCATATAATTAATGTGATAATGGCGAGCGGCAAGCCGCCTCTTTTATATCCAATAAGTGTAAGTGTCTGAGTAGAGGATGCCCCTGGAAGCAACTGACAAAATGCATTATATTCCAGCAATTCCTGTTCTGTGACATCTTTTCGCCTGTGAACAAAGGTCTTCATCATCATTCCCATATGTCCCTGGGGACCGCCAAAGGCAGAAATACTGTGTAGCGCAACTGCTTTCAGGAAGGGAATATGTCGGAGTAATTTCAAAGCCGATGGGTTAAGTAAGAAGGATTGAATTTATCTTGGTGCTCCATCAATTTCAGCATTTTATTTTTTCAGTCCTATTTCCCTTAGACGCTCGTCAAGGTATTCTCCTGCGGTAACATCCGGATATGCTTTTTCGTGGTTCGAATCGACACAGCTGTCAAGGCATGCCAACGACATGTCGCTTCGTGGATGCAAAAAAAATGGAATTGAAAATCTTGAAGTATGCCATAATTCTCGTGGCGGATTTACTACACGATGGGTTGTGCTACGCAATTTATTATTTGTGAGCCGCTGTAACATATCTCCTACATTCACCACAATTTGTTCTGGCAAAGAAGTTACAGGAACCCAATCCCCCTTTTTTGTGAGAATTTGTAAACCATCAGCACTTGCGCCAACAAGCAGGGTAATTAAATTGATATCTTCATGCTGTTCAGCTCTAATTGCCGATTTAGGCTCCCTTACTATTGGCGGATAATGTATGGCCCTGAGAATTGAATTTCCGTTGTGTATTTGGGTATCAAAATAATGCTCATTCAGTCCCAGGTAAATTGCAATGGCCTGTAGCAACGATTTCCCTGATTTTTCAAATGCCCTGAAAGCACCATAAAAAACGGAGTTAAAATCTGGCAGTTCCTGAACCTGAACATTTTCAGGATATTCCTTGCGGGCTGGATCCAGATCTTCAACTATTTGCCCGTATTGAAAGAATTCTTTTAGATCCGGGGCATCACTGCCCTTCGCGTGTTCCTTACCGAATGAGGTATATCCTCTTTGTCCGGCCAAACCCGGAACTTCATATTTATTCTTCTTGTCGAGAGGTAAAGCAAAGAATTGTTGTACATTTTTATATAGCGTTCCAATAAATTCATCAGGAATTCCATGGTTTTTTACTGCTACAAACCCTACTTCTTCAAAGGCCTTGCCCAGCTGCTCTACAAATACTTTCTTTTTGGACTCATCACCTGATGTAAAATCAGAGAGATCCACTACGGGAATATTCATATGGCTAAAATTGAGAACAATAAATTACAAAACTTATTTTTGATCTGAAAACAAGATCGGCGATTGATGACCAAACTTATGCAAGCTAAGAAATAAACCTACCTGTTCCGGCCACTGATTTCAATCGATACATTTTTAATTCACTTAAGAACAAGCTCATGAAAATCCTGGTTGTTCCTACAGATTTTTCTCCTGTTTCGATAAATGCAATGAATTATGCCGTTAATATGGCAGATGCAATCGGGGCAAATATTATGTTGGTTCATATCTTCCAAATCCCTGTTTCATTCAACACCGACATCTATATTCCAACAATAAGTCCTGATGAATTACAAAAAATAAATGATGAAAGAATTCAGGAATTGAAACAAAAAATTGAACAGACAGGTTCAGGAAAAATAAAAGTGTATGCAGAAGCAAAAATGGGGGAGATAGTAGACGAATTAAACGCGATTTGTAAATCAATAAATCCCTTTGCAATTGTAATGGGAACGAAGGGTCAGAGCGCGGTGGAAAGATTATTTCTTGGAAGCGCCACTTTAAGTGCTATCCGGCACTTACATGCACCTATAATTGTAGTTCCTCCAGGTGCAGAATTTAAGCAAATCAAGAAAATAGGATTGGCCTGCGATTTTAAACAGGTTGTTGATACTACTCCTGTTTCGGAGATCAAAGAATTGGTTCAACTCTTCAATGCGGAGTTGGAAGTATTGAATGTGGATTATAAGAAAAAAAATTCCGACTCCGAAAAGTCGGAACAATCTCTATTGCTTGATACTTTATTAGAAGGAACAAATCCCAAATATTATTTCATTAACAATGCTGTGGTAGAAGATGGTATCAATGAATTTGCAGAAAGCAATGCAATAGATCTGTTGATGGTAATTCCAAAAAAGCATCGATTGCTGGATGGGCTATTTCAAAAAAGCCACACTTCACAACTTGCATTTCATTCTCACATTCCAATTATTTCCATTCACGAATAAGTGAATTAAAATTCAGCATTTTTGGGCGTTCTCGGGAATGCGATAACATCTCGAATATTGGTCATTCCTGTTACAAATAGAACCATTCTTTCAAACCCAAGACCAAATCCTGCGTGAGGAACGGAACCAAAACGCCTTGTGTCGAGGTACCACCACATTTCTTCGGTTGGAATATGCATGGATTTCATCCTGGCTTCCAGTTTTTCAAGTCGCTCTTCCCTTTGTGAGCCCCCTACAATTTCTCCGATTCCAGGCGCAAGAATATCCATTGCCGCTACCGTTTTTCCATCCTCATTTTGGCGCATATAAAAAGCCTTAATTTCAGCAGGGTAATTGGTTACAATCACGGGCTTTTTAAAATGTTTTTCCACAAGGTACCTTTCGTGCTCGCTCTGCATGTCTATTCCCCATTTCACATCGTATTGAAATTTCTTTTTCTTGTATGCAGGTGAATTCAAAAGAATTTCGATTGCCTCTGTATAGGTAATTCTTTCGAACTGATTATTTACAACAAAGCTTAATTTTTCAATAAGGCTCATACTGCTTCGCTGATCCTGCGGCAATTTGCTTTCTTCTTTTTGAAGTCTCTGCGCCAGGAATTCAAGATCCTCCCTATTATTATCCATCGCATATTTAATAATATACTTGATGAATTCTTCGGCTAGATTCATATTGTCCTCAAGATCATAAAATGCCATTTCCGGTTCTATCATCCAGAATTCTGCGAGATGCCGGGTTGTATTTGAATTCTCTGCTCGGAAGGTGGGACCGAAAGTATAAATCTCTGCAAAAGCCATTGCAGCAAGTTCGCCTTCAAGTTGACCGCTCACGGTGAGATTCGTGGCCTTTCCAAAAAAGTCTTCTTTAAAGTTTACAGTACCGTCTTCATTTCTGGGAGTTTTATCGAAAGGGAGGGTAGTGACTTTAAACATTTCACCAGCACCTTCAGCATCGCTGGCAGTAATGACGGGAGTTTGCATATATACAAATCCTTTTTCATTAAAGAATTTGTGTATTGCAAACGCGAGTGCATGTCGAACCCTGAATATAGAACCAAATGTGTTGGTGCGGAAACGCAGGTGGGCTATCTCCCTTAAAAATTCCAGGCTATGTTCCTTAGGTTGAAGGGGGAATTTCTCGGGATCAGCATCGCCCAAAACCTCCAGTTTGTTTGCCTTCAGTTCAACAGATTGCCCTTTACCCAGCGAAGCAACGAGGGTCCCTTCCACTTTGAGTGATGCCCCGGTTGAAACTCGTTTTAATAAATTTTCATCGAATTTGCCCAGTTCAACAACTACCTGAAGATTTGTATTTGTAGAACCGTCATTCAGAGCGATAAACTGGTTATTTCTGAATGTTTTTACCCATCCCATTACTGTTACCTGCTGGTCCTGTGCCTGCCAGGTCAATAGTTCTTTTATTTTTACTCTTTTGTTGAACATCTGTCTGCTATTGTTAATCATAGCGCAAAACCAGTGCTGACCTGCATTCTGCGTTAAAGAGCGGCAAAGATAATCTCCTTCCCAGAAATTAATGTATTAAGTGCTTTAAAGTCTTTGAATTAAGGCTTGGGTTGACAAAAAATTTTTGCTTTACGGAAATAAACTGTATAATTGCGGTGGAATCAGGCTGATCAGTTCTTTCCTTAGCTCCAGAATCATCAGTTTTACCATTCCGCGCAATTCATCAAACCAAAAAATCCGTTTCAACATTTTTCTCTTATAAAGTAGGTGTTTGATTAGATGTTAAACCTTCAAGTGTTTTTATGTACGACATTCTCCAATTGAACGATATGCTCGTTCCTGAACTGCTGGATATTGCCGAGCAGTTACACATCCCCAACCCAAAGAAGCTTGACAAACAAGAGTTGATTTACAAAATTCTCGATAAACAAGCTATTTTGAATAGTGCTGCCGGAAAAGGCGGTGATGATAAAAGCAAACGCAAGCGCGTAGTTAAAGCGAGCACTGCAAATAGCACAGAAGAAGCTATTGTGGAATCAGAATCAGAAAAAAATCAAAATTTATCTAAACGCAAGCGTCCTGCTCCAGCGGAATTAGATAAAAAGCAAGACAAAAAATTAATCAGAAAACCACGCAACGCTCAGGGCGAAGGTGGCCATGACGAAGTTCCGCCTGTATCAGAAGAAGAACTTGTTGTTGATGAGAATTCACCAAATGCTGGTGAATCAAATGGCGAAACTGATATAGCAACGAGGGAAGGTGTTGCATCAGAATCGGGAACTCCCGATGATGGCGCACGCAAGCAATACCCGCATCGTCGTGAGCAAACTTTCAATATTGAGTTTGATGGTGTGATTATGAGTGAAGGCGTTCTTGAGATGATGCCCGATGGGTATGGATTCTTAAGGAGCAGTGATTATAATTATTTGTCTTCTCCCGATGATATTTATGTTTCTCCATCACAAATAAAATTATTTGGATTAAAAACTGGTGATACTGTTTTTGGAGCTGTTCGTCCACCAAAAGAAGGCGAAAAATATTTTGCACTTCTCAAAGTTGAAACGATCAATGCGAAATCACCTGAGGAAGTACGTGACCGTGTTCCATTTGATTACCTCACTCCTCTTTTTCCATTCGAGAAACTGAATTTGTTTACCGAGCCTTTCAACTACAGCACACGTATTATGGACCTTTTCACTCCAATAGGAAAAGGCCAGCGTGGATTAATTGTTGCGCAACCAAAAACCGGTAAAACGGTTTTATTAAAAGAAGTTGCAAATGCCATTGCGGAGAACCACCCCGAATGCTATCTCATGATTGTTCTGGTAGATGAGCGTCCGGAAGAGGTTACTGATATGGAAAGAAGTGTGAAAGCCGAAGTAATTGCTTCCACTTTTGATGAGCCTGCTGAAAAGCATGTGAAAGTTTCAACCATTGCCTTACAAAAAGCGAAGCGCCTGGTAGAATGCGGACATGATGTTGTTATCCTGCTTGACTCTATCACTCGTTTGGCTCGTGCTCATAATACAGTGGCTCCTGCATCTGGTAAAGTATTGTCAGGTGGTGTTGAAGCCAATGCGATGCAAAAGCCAAAACAGTTTTTTGGTGCAGCAAGAAAAATTGAAAATGGAGGTTCTCTAACCATATTAGCAACTGCTCTTATCGACACGGGTTCCAAAATGGATGAAGTGATTTTTGAAGAGTTTAAGGGTACCGGTAATATGGAACTTCAGCTCGACAGAAGACTTGCCAACAGAAGAATATTCCCTGCCATTGACCTTGTTGCTTCTTCTACCAGAAGAGATGATTTGCTTCTCGAAAAAGATGTATTGAAAAGAATGTACCTGCTGCGCAATTTTATGGCTGATATGAATGCAGAAGAAGCCATGAATGAATTATTAAAGCGTATGCGTGGAACTAAAGATAATTCGGAATTCCTCGCCAGCATGAATGGCTAATTTTTTGGAATTCTATTTGGCAACAAGATTTTGATTTGATAATGGCAGGTTCTGAAAACTTAAGCTCCATTCCATTATCAATAAATG
>PSRI01000257.1 GCA_003175935.1 Bacteroidota bacterium | reverse complement strand
TATTGTGGTTGTTGACGTGTATTCCTGACCGTTGGCAGTAATTTTCAAACTATAAGCGGAATTCAGTTTACCTACGATTGCATTGCCTGGATTCGTTGTATCAATAGAATAATATGAGATTTTAACTCCGCCGGAATCTACTGTATATTCAGACAAGGTGAAAGTTTTTGTACCGTCCCCTATTTCTACATGGGCTCCATGCACAAAGGAGGATTCAAGAATCTCAGGAGTAATTTCGCTGTAAAAATCGAGGCTTGTCGAGAGCAAAACAAGTGGTGGTTTGCCATTTTCAATGGTGGCCTCCACGACCATTTTTGGAGTTTGAGTCTGCAGGTCAATATTTATATTTTTCTCGCAGGAGAAAAAAACAAAGAGGGTTGGCAGAAGCAGGCACCATAATTTGCTGAACCGGATGATCATTCCACCCAAAATTAAAGGGTTCCTTCCAAAGATTTTGTTATGAAAACTACCTGGGTTCTTTCTTTAATATTTGACAAATAAAAACCCCGACTCAAGGTCGGGGCAGTCAGGTATGTTTCAGCGTCTGCGCTTATCCCAAATAAGCTTTCAGAGAGCTGCTGTAACGTGCTTTTTGTAAACGCTTGATCGCTCTTTCTTTAATTTGACGGATGCGTTCTTTAGTCAGATCATATTTTTGTCCGATCTGCTCAATGGTTACTCCATTTTCGCCATCCAGTCCAAAATAAGCATTAACGATTTCAGCTTCGCGAGGGCTAAGAGATTTCAGAACCCTGCGGATTTCATTGCGGAGTGAGTCCTTCATCACATCATCATCAGTATCGTCACCACCTTCCAGCAAGTCGCCCATAGCTACATCTTCAGCCTCGTGAACCGGGGCATCCAATGAAGTGTGACGAGTGTTGCTTTGGAAAATGTTGTTAATCTCGGTTTCACTCATTTCTAACAACTCAGCCAATTCTTCGGTACTCGGCTCGCGTTCGTGCTCTTGTTCAAAAGCCATGTAGGCTTTGTTTGCCTTGTTGTAAGTACCAATTTTGTTCTGAGGGAGGCGAACCAGACGACCCTGCTCGGCCAAAGCCTGCAGAATTGACTGACGAATCCACCATACCGCGTAAGAAATGAATTTAAAACCTTTGGTTTCGTCAAAACGTTGTGCCGCTTTGATCAAACCCAGATTTCCTTCATTGATGAGGTCACTTAAAGATAAACCCTGGTGTTGGTACTGTTTTGCAACAGAAACCACGAAACGAAGGTTAGCCTGAACTAGTTTGTCCAAAGCCCGCTGATCTCCCATTTTAATGCGCTGGGCCAAAACGGTCTCCTCTTCAGGAGTGATCATTGAAATCTTAGAAATTTCCTGTAAATACTTCTCAACCGCTTGGGAATCACGGTTGGTAATTTGTGTAGCAATTTTAAGCTGCCTCATATCTAGATTGAAATGTTATCGAAATCCGTACCTGTTAATAATAACGCCTAATAGACATTAATAGTTGGGGAAAGAGTTGCATTAGGGCTGCAAATGATATGTTATTTCCGCCAAACAGTCCGAAGCGATCGACAAAAGTACGTCAATTTTTCTTTATCTCATAGCTTTTGTGGAAAAATGCGGGTTGTTTGGTAATAAAATAATGGTTTTTTTGTAACGCAAACGGTTGCATTACAATGACAAAGATCAAAAAGGACAGAACAACCTTATATTCGTGACATGAGGATTGATTTAAGATCAGATACTGTAACTAAGCCAGGACCGGGAATGCTGGATGCCATGATGCACGCTGCAGTTGGGGACGATGTTTTTGGAGAAGATCCCACCTCCAATGAACTTGAAGCATATGCCGCGAATCTATTTGGAATGGAAGCCGCGCTGTTTTGTGTAAGCGGAACGATGACCAATCAAATAGGTATCAAGGTACACACTCAGCCTGGAAACGAAGTAATCTGCGAACAGTCTTCTCATATATATCAATATGAAGCTGGTGGCATTGCCTTCAATTCTGGCTGCCAGGTAAAACTGATTTACGGCGATCATGGTCGCATTACTGCAAAACAGGTAGAAGAGTCTATAAATCCTGATGATTCCCATAAAGCGCCAACTGCTCTCGTTAGCCTGGAAAACACGGCAAACCGGGGCGGAGGTAGTTGCTATGATTTTGATGAGATCCTTAAGATAAAAGCTGTTTGCGAAAAACATCAACTGGGATTTCATTTAGACGGCGCCCGATTATTCAATGCCCTGGTTGCTAAAAAAGAAAGCGCTAAAGAATATGGAAAGGCGTTTGACAGTATCTCAATTTGCCTGAGTAAAGGTTTAGGCGCACCCGTAGGTAGTTTATTACTCGGCAAAAAATCTTTTATTGGCAGAGGCAGGAGATATAGAAAGCTATTGGGAGGAGGAACAAGACAGTCGGGATATATGGCAGCAGCAGGATTATACGCATTGAAAAATAATATCGAAAGGTTAGCCATTGATCATGCAAATGCCCAAAGCATTTCGGAAGTTTTGCGATCCAAACCATTTGTTGAAGAAATCTTTCCCGTAGAAACCAATATCATCATATTTAAGGTAAGAGATCCATACACTGCAGCTTCTCTTGCTGCTAAATTAAAAGAACTGGATATCCTCGCAATTGCGATATCTCCCACAAATATCAGAATGGTACTCCATTTGGATATTTCCAGTGAAATGGTAGACGATTTGTGTAACACTATAAAAAAATTATAGATTTTATTGTTGGAATCATAAATCAGATCGGCAGGATTGATTTTTAATCGGGTAACATTGCTATTTTTGAAACCTTCTTTATCATATTCAAAAATCATGTTTCCAAAAATCAAACCTCTGCAAACCGACTCCTGGAAATCTTTAGAAAATCATTATTCAGAAATGAAGCAGGTAAAAATGAAGGACCTGTTTCGAAATGATTCAACCAGGTTTGAAAAGTTTTCTCTCACATTTGGAGATTTATTATTTGACTACTCGAAAAATATTTTAACTGGCAAGACGGTTTCGCTATTGCTAAAACTGGCTGAAGATGTAAAACTAAAAGACGCCATTGCCGGTATGTTTGACGGTGATAAAATAAACCAAACGGAAGGACGCTCCGTTCTTCATACAGCACTTCGCAATCTAAGTGACAAACCCGTTTACAGTGAGGGAAAAGACGTTATGCCCGAAGTAAAAAAAGTGCTTGGGCAAATGAAACATTTTGCAGCTAAGGTTCATAGCGGAGAATGGAAAGGTTATACAGGAAAAAAAATAAAATACATTGTAAATATTGGGATCGGTGGAAGCGATCTCGGTCCGGTAATGGTTACTGAAGCATTAAAACCATACTGGATTGAAGGCATCCAGCCCTATTTTGTATCGAACGTTGATGGAACTCATATTGTTGAAACGCTTAAGAAAGTCACACCCGAAGAAACACTTTTCTTAATTGCATCAAAAACTTTTACTACCCAGGAAACCATGACTAATGCCCATTCGGCTCGCGACTGGTTCCTTAAGTCAGCAAAAGATGAATCCTACGTTGCCAAACATTTTGTAGCACTTTCGACAAATACTAAAGAGGTAGTAAAATTTGGGATCGCACCTGAAAATATGTTTGAATTCTGGGACTGGGTTGGTGGCCGATATAGTTTGTGGAGTGCAATTGGGTTATCAATTGTACTTACCATTGGTTATTCAAATTTTGAAAATTTGTTGAAGGGCGCACACGCCACGGATGAACATTTTAGAAATACCGAATTTGATGGGAATATTCCGGTTATCATGGCTCTCATTGGTATTTGGTATGGAAATTTTTTTGGAGCACAGTCGGAGGCAATTCTTCCTTACGATCAGTATATGCATCGCTTTGCCGCATATTTTCAGCAGGGCAATATGGAGAGCAATGGAAAATCAGTGGACAGAACAGGATCACGTGTTCAATATCAAACCGGCCCCGTTATTTGGGGTGAGCCTGGAACAAATGGACAACATGCATTTTACCAACTCATTCACCAGGGAACACTCTTGATTCCTTGTGATTTTATCGCACCGGCGATCAGCCACAACCCATTAGGAGATCATCACCCCAAATTGTTGTCGAACTTTTTTGCCCAAACCGAAGCGCTGATGAATGGCAAAACTCTCGAAGAGGTGAATGCAGAATTGAGCAAACTAAGTGAGGAGGAAAAATCCCACATCGCTCCTTTTAAAGTGTTTGAAGGCAACCGTCCTACCAATTCATTTCTCATTAAAAAAATCACTCCTTTTACACTTGGCCAGTTAATCGCGCTCTATGAACACAAAATTTTTGTTCAGGGAGTCATCTGGAATATTTTCAGCTTCGATCAGTGGGGAGTTGAACTCGGAAAACAGCTTGCCGGGAAAATACTTCCAGAATTAGAGAATAATTCCGAAGTAAATTCTCATGATTCATCTACCAATGGGCTAATTAACACGTATAAGAAGATAAGAGGCTAAATAATGTCAATGATTCTTTCGAAAAATTGATAGCAGCTTCTTATATTAGGATGTCCAAACTGCCAGGAAATTCATACGCACGACTGTGAGTAGTATTTTCCTAAACACTTTTTATGAAAGATTGCCGTACTAAAATTATCTGCATACTTGCCCTGTGCCTTTCACTTTTATCTTTCCGGACTTTGTCCCAGGGATTGTATGAAGTTTCTCTCGAAGAAAAAGTCAGTAATTCCTCGCTAATTATTGAGGGTAAAGTAGTGGATCAGCAATCTTTTTGGAATCCCCAGCACACATTAATATATACTTCGAACAAAATTGAAGTTTACAAAATCTTCAAAGGAAATACGCAGGAAAAATTTATTGAAGTATTGACCCAGGGCGGAACTGTAGGCGAAGAAACCATACAGGCAAGTGATTTGCTTCAATTGCAAAATGAAACGATGGGATTATTTTTCTGCTATAGTAATACGATTAATCTTAGGTCGCCTGCAACTGGCGCAAGGTTGTATGATGTATATAGCAGTTCACAGGGTTGTCTGAAATACGATTTACAAAACAATTCTGCTTCGGCACCTTTTGAACGATTCAAAGATTTAAAAGGAGAATTGTATAAAACGATCGAGAAACGTACCGGAAGAACTTTTGAAAATCGGAAGCCTGAATTAGAATTTAATTCAATACAGGCGAAGCCTGAACAGCCTCAGGCAGTATCCATTACTTCATTTTCACCTTCATCTGTAAATGCCGGCGCAATATTGGATCCAACAAATAATTTGTTGACTATTACTGGCTCGGGATTTACAACACCAACAGGATCTGCAGCCGTATTATTTGATGATGCAGATGATGGCGCAGGTGGTACGCCATTTATCGTTGGTGCAAACAGTCCCCTTGTGGTTTCCTGGACAGACACCCAAATTCAAATTCGGGTGCCCACCAATGCAGGAACCGGAACTTTTCAGGTGAGAGATAATGCGGGGAATACCGGAACTTCTCCATCAGCATTAAATGTGCTTTATTCTATTCTAACTGTTTCTTCGGGTGGCCAGATACGTGAGTCCAATTTGATGGATTTTAATGGCAGCGGCGGATACGATATTTTTTATTCTACCAACACTGCCAATGGAGGCAAAGATTTAAACAGTGCGCCAGAGAAAGCGACGTTTCAGCGGGCACTTACGACCTGGAAAGAATCGGTCGGTTTCAATATTACCGAAGCGGGAACAACAACAAGCCAAACTTTAAATGTAAGCGATGGTCAAAATGTAATTATGTTCGACAATACGGGCTCTGGTGTTGCGCCGCTTGCTTCAGGGGTACTGGCTGTGTGCTACTCCAGAAATGGTTCATGCAATCCCGTGGCAAGTAATGCGCCTCAGAAATTTGAATTTGATATTGTCATTCGCAATAACGGCGTATCCGTTAATAATACCGCGTTTAATATAGGTCCATGCAAAACGGCCATCTCCAGTACTGAAATAGATTTAGAAAGTGTGCTCCTGCACGAACTTGGACATGCACTCAACCTTGGGCACATCATTGATTCGTATCAGGGAACTGTATTACCAAATGTAAATCCGCAAAAGGTGATGAATTTTGCAATTGTCAATGGTGTTCAAAGAAGGAATCCGGATTTTTCTGCGTTTACGGGGGCAAAATATGCAGTGAAGCAAAAGGGAAATGTGTATGGCAATTGTGCTGCACTTTCGGAAATGAGTCTTTTGAGTGTTATTTCGGAAGCAAGAGACGAATGTCCCGCGACCTTTCCTACAACAGCTACTACGCAAAACACATCCATTCCATTTGACCTGGCGCATGCGACTTCAGACAGATTTGGAGATCCTCAATTTACTGCAGTGAATTGCGCAGGAACGGGAACTGCATTAACTAACAATGCATATTATGCCATAAAAACAAATCCCGTTGGTGGTGTATTATCGCTCAATGTAAGTGGCTACGGTACCACTCCTGCTTCGCAAGGTGCATGTGCGAGTGCAGGCGTAAAACTGGCATTGTACCAGGTAAGTTCCTGTCCAACCGGACAAGCTTATCCTTCGCCAGTTGCGTGCAGAACTTTTAATGCAGATGGAGCCATCAGTGATATTACGGGGCTAGCGGCAAGCACCAATTACTTAATATTGGTTGATGGTATTGATAACACCAAAGCAAGTTTTAATTTGTTGCTTTCAGGTGCTGCACTTCCTATTAAACTCACTAATTTTTATGGGGAAGCTTTGGATAAATACAATAAGCTTCACTGGTCCATCGAATCTTCAATAGATGTGAAACAACTGGTGATTGAAAAAAGTATTGATGGAAATAATTTTGATGCCATCGCAAATTTCGATGGTCAATCAATTAAAGTAAATGAACAGGAAACGCTGAATGATTATCAACCAGTACCGGGTACCAATTTTTATCGAATTAAAACCGTCAACATCGATGGAACTATTGAATATTCCAAGACTATTCTGATTCGAAGAAATGAAAATCAATCGCTGAGCTTTTATCCGAATCCCGTAAAAGATTATTTGAATGTTCAGATAAGAGTTGCAGTTAGAAAAACTTATACAATTTCACTAACTACTATAACCGGTCAAAGGCTTTATCAGAAGGAAGTGATTGCGGAAGCTGGTATTTCAAATTTCAAGATTCGGACAAGTGGATTTGCCAAGGGGATTTATGTAGTAAGTATAATTGATTCGGGAGGTGATGAAATTCAAACCCGGAAAATTCAAATTCAATAAAGCAAGCATAAAAAAAGTCCCGACAAATCGGGACTTTTTAATTAGATATTTTCAGATTACCATTTGTCGACTTCTTCGTCTGCACCATTTGATTTGGAAGCATTGGTATTTGCTTCTACTTCTTCGATGTCAACTTCAGGTTCGATTCCTGCTTCTGCCTCTACTCCATTTTCACCTACCGGAGTATCGTGGTTGTATGCATCGAAATCAAAATCGGGCATCAATTCTGTTTTCACATAATCAACCGCTTCTCCAAGTGCCTTGATGAATTTGTTGAAGTCTTCTTTGTAAAGAAATATTTTGTGTCTGTCGTATCCGTTATCATTAAAGCGTTTGCGGCTTTCAGTGATAGTCAGGTAGTAATCCTGGTTACGGGTACTTCTTACATCAAAGAAATAGGTTCTGCGTTTTCCAGCACGGATGCGCTTACTGTATACGCTTTCCATTCTTTTGTCATTGTTTTCGTACGCCACAGTTGGTAGGTTTTAGTTTTTAATTGCCGTTAAGAAATAAACGATTGACAAAGATAAAATTGTTTTTCAATTGGCAAAATTTTAACCAAATCTCTTAAACAATTGTGGTGACAAGGGTTTCAACGTTCTTCCAATTCCTTTTCCTGTTGTCTTTGATAGAGCTCGGCGTAGTAGCCGTTTAATGATAATAATTCGCTATGTGTTCCGGTTTCGACAATTCTGCCTTCATCCAAAACCACGATTCTGTCAAAATCGAATAGTGCAAAAATGCGATGCGTGATGATAATACCTGTTTTATCCCGAAGGTATTCGTATAAATTACCAATGATTTCTTTTTCGGTTTTCGCGTCCACAGCACTTAAACAATCATCAAATACAATTATTTGTGGATTCTTAATAAGCGCCCTGGCAATTGATACTCTTTGCTTTTGCCCTCCGCTAAGTGTCACTCCTCTTTCGCCCACCACAGTACTAAAACCTTGCGGAAGTTGCTGAATATCTTTTTCTACAGAAGCCTGTTTGGCTGCCTTTTCTACCAATTCCTCCGGGGCACTATCCAATCCAAATCTTATATTATTAGAAATACTATCACTGAAGAGAAAGACGTCCTGAGGTGTATAACTGATTTGCTCACGAAGACTCGTGAGATCCATATGCTTCAAATTGATTCCGTCAATGTAAATATCACCCCTTGTAGGGTCATACATGCGCAGAAGCAGTTGTGCCAGTGTTGTCTTTCCTGTACCTGTTCTACCTATGATTGCGATTTTTTGACCCTTTGGAATTTTCAAATTGAAGTCCCGAATTGCCCTTATGCCTGTATGTGGGTAAGTGAAATCGACGTTTCTGAATTCAATTTCGCCTTCAACTTTATGTTTAACCGGGGCGGGAGGATTGTGTATTTCGGGCTTCACCTGCAAAAATTCGTTTAGCCTTTTCTGTGAGGCTGCCGCTCTTTGGATCATGCTGGCAACCCATCCGATGGCACTAAAAGGAAAACTCAACATATTAATATACACCACGAATTCAGCGATTGTGCCAATACTTGTAGCATTGGGATGTTGGATATGATACCAACCTCCAATCGCGATAGTAAGCAGGGTGCTCAGGCCAATAAGCAGGCCTATAGATGGGAAATAGATGGCTTCGATCCTGGCAAGGTTTACTGCACTTTTTTTGTAGAGTTCACTGTTTCGTTCAAAAAACTTCAGCATGGCACCTTCCTGTACAAAAGACTTGATCACCCGAATACCCGAATAAGATTCCTGTGCATTAGTGGTGAGTGTGCTTAACTGAGCCTGTATTCGCTCACTTCGTTTATGGATGATGGTATTAACGATATAGATAGTTATCGCCAGGATTGGCAAAGGGGCGAGAACATAAAGGGTGAGTTCCCAATTTTTTTTGAACATATAAAACAAACTGAAAGCTATGAGCGCAACCAGGTTGATCGTATACATCATGGCCGGTCCCACATACATCCTCACCCTGCTCACGTCTTCAGCCATTCTGCTCATGAGATCGCCGGTACTATGTGTTTTATAAAAATTAGTATCAAGTTCCTGGTAGTGTTTATAAATTTCATTTTTTTGATCGTATTCGATATGTCGGCTCATTACAATAATCGTTTGTCGCATGAGGAACATGAAAAATCCACGAAGCAGTGCCAGAACCAGAAGTGTGACACCACAAATCATTACCAGCCAGGAAAAATCTGCCATGGCAGTACCCCCGGATTCAAGTCCTGCAATAAATACTTTTACCAGAGGATCATATTCTTTACTTCCTGAAACATGTTGGTCGACAGGGGATTTCTTTTCGATAGATTCCATTTTCTTTTGAACCTTATCCATCACGTATCCTGTGACCTGGGGAGCGAGTATTCCGAAATAATTTGAAACGATTATGAACAAAATACCAAGCAGAAACCTCCATTTATACTTCCACAAATATTTATTCAGGGCCTTAAGATGCTTCATAAGCTGCAAATTTAATATTTATGCCTCCTTCCCTCATTACCGTTGGTATTAATTTGGATGGGATTTTACATACCCGCCTTTACAGCGGGACTTTGGATTTTGGAGTTTGGATAGAGGATATGGGAGAGGATAAGAGATAAAAGAAAGAGAAAGAGAAAGAGAATGAGAATGAGAAAGAGAAAGAGAAAAGAGACAAGGGATATTAGATCAATCTGGATACTAAGCAGTCTAAAACTTAAATTTTAGAGTTTTGACAACATTCTATAAAGGCTTGGTGTATTAATTTGGGGTGTTTGGTAACCCATCCATTACATGAACCTTTTACATCGAATTTTCTTTCAACTAATCATATTTTCCGTTCTGGGTCAAAACTCAGTGGCCCAGTATTCGTTGGCATCTAATACAAGGAGCCTTAATTCACCTGGCAATTACTCCCTGCATTTTAAGTTTGACTCAAGTAATGTAAAACCGAAGATTCAAAAAGGAATGCTAATCGCCGGTGGGGCAATGATTACGTATGGAATCCTATCGTTAAATGTCGAATTCCTCAAGGATTGGAACGAGGCAGTAAAAGATGGAGTGTGGGACGAAAAGCCTCACACCGGTCAGCATGAAATTGAAGACTACCTACAATGGCTACCCGCAGCATCTGTTTACGGTTTAAATCTCGTGGGCGTTAAAGGGAAAAACAATCTGCGTGACCGGACTATGATCTATGGAATGGCAATGCTGTTAATGAGCTCCAGTGTTTATTTCACAAAAAAAATCAGCAATGAAACGCGACCCGATGGTTCGGATACCTATTCTTTTCCATCCGGACATACTGCAAATGCTTTTGTAGGTGCGGAATTTATGAGGATGGAATATAAGGATAAATCTCCCTGGTATGGAATCGGCGGTTATGCTGCTGCAATTGCTACAGGATATCTGAGAATGTATCATAACAAACACTGGCTAGGAGACATAGTTGCTGGTGCAGGATTTGGAATTGTTTCTACAGATATTTCTTATATGGTTTATCCAGCCATTAAGAAGTGGTTGTTTGGCAAGAATAAAAAAGAGCCTTCTACCATTTATATGCCTACTTACAATTCTGGAAGTTTTGGCCTTGCAATGCTACACAGGTTTTAACCTCGTTCCGATTCAAAATTTTTAAATTCTAATTGATCATTTAACATTTAACTTTTATTTATCCCATCCTTTTTACCCTCTATTAATGCTGACCAATATTCAAATATGCTGCGAGTATTCCTACTATTCCTATGCATTTGTTTTGTGAAATATGCCATGAGCCAATGCCAGGAACCAGTGCAGGCTCCACTATCTACCTGCGGCACTGGAAATACACTTACAAGTAATGTTACTATCAACAATGGTGACACCTATTTCTCCAGTGGGGGTTCATTTTCTAATATTACCATGAATGGAGGTATACTGGAGTTTTGCGGACCCGTAACAATTACAGACTTGAACTTTAACTCGGGAGCAATGATAATAAATAGCATTGCTTCAGTAATTTTTAATGGAAATTTTAATGTAGGAGGCGGCCCGATTCAATATTACAATTTTGGATCAAGCACTTTTAACCAGGCAAATTTCTCCGTTCAGGGAAATTCAAATTTTATATACAATGAGTCCGGGGCAACCATTACTTTAAATGGCGCGATTGTGATTTTTAATAACGGTGTGCTGATTAATAATGGAACAATCAACGGTCAGGATGTAACCGTAAATAGTGGGTCTATTTGCCTTGGGCCAAATTCGGTGATCAGCATGAATAATATTCGAAATGATGCGGTAAATCCAATCAGTGTACCGTCAGGATCTGCTTGCGCAACGTATAAATCAACATTCGAAGGAAATAACCCCATTACCGCTACAAGTGCGTTAAATGTTTGTCAGCAACCAGGTGCAACTAATCCGGCCACAGCGGCGATTGGAGCAGCAACGGTCACGGCTAACTGCAGTAGCTGCGCCACTTTAATCCCTATAGATCTTGTTTCGTTTGACGGGAATATTTTGAATGGACGAGCTACTTTGTACTGGAAAACTTCAAGCGAAGACCGCGTTCGAGGGTTTATTGTAGAAATAAGTTCTGATGGGAAAAGGTATAATTCACTTGCTGAGGTTGCTGCAAAAAATCGTGGGGCTGAATATCAGTTTTCAACAACAATTAGCGGGAACACCTTTTTCCGGCTAAAGATGGTTGATCTGGATGGTCAGTTCAAATATTCACCTGTCCTGGTTTTAAAAACTGATTTCCATACCAACCAGATTTTATTATTTTCTAATCCGGTAATGGGGAATACGGCACAACTTCAGGTTTATGTTTCCCGGGAGCAAAGCGGTAAATTAATATTGATGGATGTTTGGGGGAGAGTAGTACAAACGCGACCCGTTTCTCTTAATGCAGGTATAAATACCATTCGTCTTGATCTCACCCTCATTAAACCTGGCATTTATCACTTGAGTTATGCGGGCCCTGACCAAATAAGGTCGCTTCAAATGGTGAGATTATAGAAATGAAAAAACAAAAGAATTATTTTTTTGCAGGCAAAAAAATTAAAAGGACAATGCATGCTAAGAAAGAAACGATTGCTCCGTAAATAAAAACAGCAGAATGACTAACCCGATCCCATAAAATTCCGCCGGTTATACTTGCTATTAATCCAGATAAACCTACAATAGTGGAATACCACCCAATACTGCTGGCCCGCAGATGTGCAGGCACAAAATCAGCCGCAAAGGATTTACCTACTGATCTGAAAATTCCCTGGAATAATCCGTAAAAAACAAAAAGCAATCCCATCACCAAAATGTTTGTGCTAAATGCAAATCCTACATATGTAATTAAAAAAATCACAAATGCAATAAAAAGAATTGGTTTTCGGCCAAATTTGTCTGACAATGATCCGGCAGGATATGAAATTATTGCTGCTACCAGATTGAAAAAAGCATAAACCAGAATTGTGTCGACCAGAGAAAGTCCGGTGTCCTTTATTTCCAAAATCAAAAATGAATTACTAGAGTTTCCAATTCCGAATAATGCAATTATCATCAGGTATTTCCAATATGCTTTAGGGAAATTCCTGACGTGCACATCAATACTTGTTTTAGCTTTGACATCTGTTCTCTTTTCTTTCACAAAAAAGATCATCGTAACCGCGAGCAGACCTGGAATTATTGCGAGATAAAAAATATGACGAATTGCGATTTGTAGAGTGAAGAAAAGTAGGATTGTAAGTAATGGCCCGACAAACGCCCCAAGATTATCGCCTATCCCTTCCAGTCCGAATGCTTTTCCTTTATTTTTCTCATCTACAGAGCCCGCAACAAGTGCATCTCGCGGAGCGGATCTTGTTCCTGCACCAAGTCGGTCTGATATTCTTGCCGCCATCACTCCTCCCCATGTTGTAAAGACTCCCATAAATGGTTTTGAAATTGCGGAAAGAATGAAGCCGAATAATGCTACTGGTTTGCGCTTTTGCAACTTATCAGACAACCACCCGGAAAAGCTTTGAATAATATTTTGAGCAGCCTGTGCAAATCCTTCAATGATTCCGATAATACTTCCACTCGCATTCAAATTTTGTGAAAGGTAAACAGGAAGAATTGGATAAAGCATTTCAGTTGAAATATCAGAAAAGAAAGAAGCGAGTGCGAGGAAAAATGTGTCTTTGGTTAGTCCGGAGAAATATTTTTTTAAGAGAGACTTCATTTCGCAGAAACTATTAACTACTTTAATTAAATATGAATCTACAAAATAAAGTGGAGGGGCTTTGCTCCTGGTTTTAAATTAGTAGAAAAAATACATTTTGGTTAAAATGAAAAAAAATGGGGCCCGTTATAGAGCCCCCTACATACAGTGGAAGATTTATTGTTTAGTGACCCTTAAACTTTCATTTAAAGTTTTACCTCGCACGACCATTACATAATCACCCCTCGGCACATTGTACATTGGTATATTTTGCGTGAGGTAAACCTGATCCTTTCTGAATCTGTAGATTTGTACCTGCCTGCCACTCATATCGAACAATGTCGCAGTGAAATCACCCAGTTCCTGTGAATTAATAGTAAGTGTTGCGTCATTGTATGTAGGATTTGGATTAATTGTTACGCCGGATTTAGAATTGGCCATTATCAAAACTTTCCTAATTTCTGAATACGTTGTCTCACCATTTGGATCAGATATAGCAAGCCGGTAATAGCTTACGCCTGTAAGGGTCTGTTTATCTACGAAATCATAGTTGTCGCCAGTTGTATTCCCTGAGGCAGTAACCTTTCCTATGGAATTGAAGTTAATTCCATCTTCCGATCTTTCAACCTGGAAATAGCCGGTATTGTCACCAGAATCTGTGCTCCAATCCAATTTCACACTATTGTCTGCCTGAGGAACAGCATCAAATGATTTAAGCTTTATGGGCAATACGGCAAATGATCGTTGGTATTGTAGCATCCATTCATAAATATTGTATCCGCTGTCTCTCCAATTAGGATCATAAGTTCGGGACCATGCATTATGTCCTGAATCAGGAAACAAAGTAAGTTTTGCAAGTGGCTTTGGCGGTGGCTTGTAACTATTAATTCTCTGCACATCCTTTATAGAAATACTATCGCTGATATCAAGATCGTATTTGTTATGCGTAACCCAGGCTGCGACATTATTGCTCGCAACAATATCGGCGGCGGGTGTCGACAAAAGTGTGGTCCCGCAAATTGGAACTATTGCAGCAATTTTTGCAGCATTGGCCGCGCTAGCGGAGACATAGTCGAAAGTTACTCCCCCTCCCATGCTTAATCCTGTTACGTAAACCATGTTGAGATTTACCCTGTAATGATTAATTGCATATTGATAAACGGCTTCAATATCTGCAACTGTAGGCCATGCAACAAATTGAGGGGTAAACACAATCATTGAATAGGTCTTCCCCTGGGGAGTTGTGAAAGTTGTTGGCCATTGCCCAAGGTTGATGAGTCGCGGTGGGCCATTAAACAGAACATCTTTCAATTGAGTAGTGCCATTTCCTAATTCTCCTGCACCGTGAATAAATATTAAGAGCGGATAATTGATTCCACTCGTACCATAATTTATGGGCAGGTAATCGTAGAATCCATGGCAATTCGAGTTAATTGTGATTGAGTGCGGCGTTTGGACCTGGCAAAAAGATGCATTTGCCAATAATGTGGCCAAAAGATAAGCTGTACAGATTAGTCTGAGCTTGTAAAATTTATCCATAATGATGATACCATTAAACTGTTTTTACAAACAGTGAGTGAAAAATGATATTACATCATGACTGGGACCTGCTGAGATTAACTAACGAGAGGGTTTAAGAAGAAGGGATATACCAAATTTAAGCCAAAGCAAATAAAAAAGGTAATTATTTCTAAAAATTAAATCGAACTGATGGACTGGAAAGCACACGACCAATAATTTATACCAATTCCCGAGTTAATTTCAACTGTTTGAGCTTTGCTCTTTTAGTCCGGTTTTGTTAATTGGCCTAAAGTCTTCGGGTTTGGTGAAATACTCGATTCCCAAAACTAATAACATAGAACTGGTGAAGGACACTTTTTGCATTATAGCTAATAATCCCCAATTCCCTGAACCAAATAAGAATAACGTATAGTAAAAAGTAAGCAAACAAAGGATACAGCAGAATTTAAATAGATGAAGTTTTGTCTTAAACATAAACACAGTAATATAAAATAAGCCCATCAATGAAAGCGTGGTTGAAATAGTTACCATTAGGTCATGCAAAGGAGTTGCAATCAAAAAAGTAAAAAGCATGTTCGCCACACCGATAGTTTTTAGAATTTTAGATGCAAGGTTTGCAGGGATTTTTTTCCCCGAATTGATAAAAAATATACCATAGCCGACCGAATGGAAAGCCATTCCAGGGATCGCCCAAATCCTGGATTTGTTCTCCAGGCCGTTTAGAGCCCTTGGGAGAAACAGGTTGCTTATAAAATTCTTTGACCAGACAAATCCAACTGAATTTTTATCAAGTATTGATCCACCCGGATAAACTGAGGTTGCGATTACAAATAAAATCGCGGAAATAACCAGGCATATCAACACTGAGTACTTCTTAATCATCTCATAAAATTTATTGTTCATTCCGATGCAAGAATGTGCGTATTAATCTATTAGGGTCGAGGCATGATTTCAGCCGCGATTTACAAATCTAAAAAATATGTATTGGGCAAACCTCTACATATTGTTGTTCAATGAAATGTAAGTGAAGTTCTATGAAATTCGGCGATCACAGGATAATATCTTTGTAACGAAGAACAGGTTTATGATATAATCGATATTCTGTCGAAAAGTAATAAACTCCCTTTAGATCCACGAAGGAAACTTACAGCACTTTTTATTGAGTAAGAGAATATTGCCTGCATATGCTTTAACGCTTTTAATTGAGCATTTAAACGGATATATCACTAAGAATTGCTATCTTCACCGGGTGAGCATAGTTCTTCAATCATTTAGTCAGGATTAGTATCAATTCTTACTCCTCGAGTCCCAGTAATAGTTAATCTCCTCTTTACTTTTTGTACAGCGCTTAATCACAGTATTTTTTTTATTTAATTAAATTTAGTTTTTTATGAACATGTATGTTTCAAATCTTAGTTTTCATACTAATGATGAAGACCTTAGAAAATTATTTGAACAATTTGGGGCTGTTGCAACTGCCAAAGTAATCAGTGACAGGGAATCAGGAAGAAGCCGTGGTTTTGGCTTTGTGGAAATGGATTCAGAAACGGATGCAAATGCCGCCATCAAAGGATTGAACAATAAAGAAATTGAAGGAAGGGCCATGTCTGTTTCTATAGCAAGAGAGAAGCCTAACCGTTCTAACAATAAAAGATGGCATTGATGATAACACCCGATTTAAGGGCTCTTCATGAGCTCTTAAATTTTGCACTAAAGGATTATGCAATAGGTGCTGAAACGGCTTTGTTTATATCATATATTGTAGACTTATCCAGTGGAGAGTGAATCATAATTCAGGTCACCAACAAAACGGTACAACTGGGTACACCATTAATTATTCGCTCCCCCGCTTTTTAAGTTGTACCTTCATTCATCGATGAAAAAGCAGCTTTATTTCCTACCTCTTTTATAAGCTTTTTTATCATTGCGATCATTTTTAATCAAAAAATATTACATGGCAGAATCCTGGAAGAAAAAGGATAGGGAACAAAAGAAACGAAAAGAAAAAAATGAGAAAGCTGATAAGATGCAGGAGCGAAAGGAAAATTCCAAGAAAAAGAGCTTTGAAGATATGATCGCATATATGGATGAGAATGGGAACCTAAGTTCAAAACCTCCGGATCCGCGAAAAAAAGTAGAAGTGAAACTTGAAGATATTCAGATCAGTGTGCCTGAATATGTACCACCTACTGAAGCAGAATTGACCCGCACGGGCAAGGTTACTTTTTTTAATACTTCAAAAGGATTTGGATTCATAAAAGATCTTGTTTCGCAACAGAGCGTTTTTGTTCACATTAATAACCTGGAAACTCCCATCCAGGAAAATGATAAGGTAAGTTTTCAAATAGAAATGGGAGCAAGAGGACCATCGGCTGTAAAAGTTAAATTGGTCAATTAAGCGTGTCCAGTTCGAAATTTCCGTAACTGCCGTTTATTTTGAACAGAAGTTACATCGCCAGTTTATGGATTTTTGCCAAGACACGTAAATTATGAGGCGATGAAAGAAAAAACTATTGTGGAGTTCGTTGTGTTTGATTCGACTCATAGATTATCACACAGTTCTCCACATTACAAATCATTTATCTTTTGAATGAAGCGATGCAAATAATCTCTTATGAATTGATTAAACAAAATGCCAACTTCCCTTATTTGTCTTTCATTTCTGTTTCTATGCAAAATTTCCTTTGCTATTGCCTGTAATTCTTGCTCCAGGGCAGCAGCATAATTTTTCTTAAGTTGTTGAAAACTGACCTCCTCAGTTCTCCGGCTCACATTAGATGTGGCGTATTGAAAGGCCTGGTACACGGCAAAAAGTTTGTCGTTTGACCTGTTGTGGAACTCAACCTGCATTTTTTCTTTGTCATCAATCATATTACTTTTTAAACGGTAAGCAATTAATTACGCTATGTCCTTGTTTGTAAGCGCCTTTTCGCTCTGTCGATAATGCAGCCGGGTTCTCAAGATAAATGATCGTATAGATGATTCGGTCGTTTATAGAAATTTGAGAGGTAAGCAGAAAGTAACGAGTGGGGACGATACTGAGAACTCAGGTGTTAGTAATGAAGGTAACTGATTTTAACCACAGATAAATCGTTACTCCAAACATTAACACAGATACCTAACAATAGATATAAGAACATACCTGAAACCGTGAGAACTTAGTCGGGGACGATTTACCCTGAGAGTTTGATGAAATTGAAAGGTCGCCTACATCATGCTGTGCATGATTTTGACTCGAAGAGCGGACTTGTCCGTCTCCGGTCGCCGATGGGTGAATAATTGGAAACTATCTTAAAATCGAAGGTCGCCTACATCACGCTGCGCGTGATTTAC
>PSRI01000031.1 GCA_003175935.1 Bacteroidota bacterium | reverse complement strand
CTGGCAACGTTATATGCTGTCCACATGTGTCCCAGCTTGTCCATTTTTCCCCATTCATCCCAGTCATCAAAGAAATGGAAACTGGATTTTGGATAATCTGCATACCAGGCCTGGTTTAAGGCAACATAGGAGCCCGCCCAAATTACTGCCTGACCACCAGCGACCAGCCAAAATCTTCCTTTATGGAAAGTGGAATCTCCTGGTTTAAAAAATTTGTTTGGATCGTATGAAGAAAGAGTAGAAGTGTGTGGAATTTTAATCGCACTTAGATTGGATGCAAAGTTGATCTTCTCCTGTGCGGGAGCAGAAATTGTAGTTAGCAGGCTGCACAAAAATAAATATGTAGCTAATCGAATCATGAATCTTAAACAAACCTACGACAGAGAATTTTTATTGCATGATATATGAACATGATTATTGTAAACAAAACGTGAAGCATTTGTAAATATTCTCAAATTGCCCGAAATTAGTTATCCGCGAATATCATAACTTCAATTGCCTTTCATAAAAAATTAAATTCTAATTCATGGACGCGAAAATTCAGGAAAGAGTAAATGCATGGTTAAATGGTGGTTTTGACGATGCCACTAAGAATGAAATCAGGAAACTTCAAAAGGAAAATCCGGATGAGCTTGCTGATGCATTCTATCGCAACCTTGAATTTGGAACAGGTGGTCTCAGGGGCCTGATGGGAGCCGGTACTAACAGGATGAACAAGTACACAGTAGGCATGGCCACCCAGGGATATGCTAATTATCTTAAGAAAACCTATCCAGGGGGAGAAATCCGCGTTTCCATTGCGCACGATAGTAGGAATAACAGTCGACTTTTCGCAGAGATAACAGCCAATGTTATGGCGGCAAATGGTATCAAGGTCTTTTTGTTCGAATCACTGCGACCCACACCCGAACTTTCATTTTCAATTAGGCAACTCGGCTGCCAGGGAGGAGTTGTATGTACGGCGTCCCACAACCCCAAAGAGTATAACGGTTACAAAGCTTACTGGAACGACGGCGGTCAGTTGGTTCCTCCGCATGATAAAAACGTGATAACGGAAGTCGATAAAATAGGATCTATAGACGAGGTTAAATGGACCGGTGGTGAAGCAATTATTTCCAGCATAGGCAAAGAAATGGATGTGGAATATATTTCCATGGTTAAGGATCTGAGTGTTTATCCGGATGCAATCCAAAGGCAAAAAGATTTAAAAATCGTTTATACTCCCATACATGGCACTGGGATCATGCTCGTACCTGCTGCACTTGACAGGTTCGGATTTACCAATGTTAATATCGTTGAGGCACAGGCGAAGCCAGACGGAAACTTTCCAA
The DNA here is from genome assembly GCA_003175935.1 of Bacteroidota bacterium. Classification (GTDB taxonomy): domain Bacteria; phylum Bacteroidota; class Bacteroidia; order Chitinophagales; family Chitinophagaceae; genus PSRI01. Next base: position 8,552 of record PSRI01000031.1, on the reverse strand, counting down.
CCGTTGTTTATCCAAACCCGGAGGAAGCAGAAGCTATGAGTCTTGGGCTAAAAGATTCTAAAGAAAAAAATGCAGATATATTACTGGGAACGGATCCTGACGCTGATCGGGTAGGCATTGGCGTGAAGGACAATAAGGGGAATTGGGTGCTTATGAACGGAAATCAAACTGCAGTACTTGCATTCAATTACATGATTGAAGCTCGAAAATCCAAGGGAATTGCCAAACCAAATGACATGGTGGTAAAAACAATTGTAACTACAGATATGATCGACCGCATTGCAGAAAAAAGCGGAATTAAATGTTACAACGTACTCACCGGTTTTAAATGGATTGCCGAATTGATTAAAGAAAAAGAAGCAACGGAAAATTATGTAATTGGAGGAGAAGAAAGTTATGGTTTGATGATTGGTTCAAAGTTGCGTGATAAGGACGCAGTGAGTGCAGTTGCCATGCTGTGTGAAATGGCAGCTTATGAAAAAGATAAAGGTAAAAGTCTGTTTGAAAAATTGGTTCAGCTCTACGTTGAATATGGATTTTATAAAGAAAGTTTGATTTCAATTACTAAAAAGGGAATGCGAGGGCAGGAAGAGATAGCTGAAATGATGCAGGAGTTCCGTGATAATCCTCCCAAAATTGTAAACGGTTCTACTGTACAACAATTGTTGGATTACGATAGAAGGAAAGGCAAAAACCTGGTGAATGGAGCCGAGTGGGAAATTAAATTGCCAAAATCAAATGTGCTCCAGTTTATTTTAGAAGATGGATCAAAAATTTCAGCGAGACCGTCCGGAACCGAACCGAAAATAAAATTCTATTTCAGTGTAAATGCTCCATTAAAGTCTGCGGAAGATTATGATAAAGTAAAAGGAGAATTGGATGCAAAAATTCAGGGAATAATTAAGGACCTAAAGCTGAATAAATAAATACCAAAAAAATCCCTTTTCATAAGAAAAGGGACACTAAACAAAACTACTTCATAAGTTAGCTTATAATTCACTACCAAATTTTTTATAAGCTTTTGTTTGATGTAATCGTGTAAATATTTCTCTCTGTCCAGGTATTCTAACCAATGTTTCAATCATTTGCAATACAAAATATAAAATCACTTGTTAAGAAAAACTCAATTCGCTGAACAGTGATTCTTTATCTTGCGGCCGATATGCGAAAATTTGAAGATTCATACAGGCACAAAGGTTTAAGAAAGCAACTGAGAGATTCACTTTCGAAAAAAGGAATCCAGGATGAAAGAGTTTTAGATGCCATCAATAAAATCCCAAGGCATTTTTTTATGGATTCCGCGCTGGATAAAATCGCATATGAAGACCGTGCATTTCCAATTGGTGAGGGACAAACTATTTCCCAACCATTCACTGTAGCTTACCAGTCACAACTCCTGGAATTAAAACCTTTCGAAAAAGTTTTGGAGATAGGAACCGGAAGTGCTTACCAGGCTTGCGTTCTGGCTGAAATGGGCGCCCAGGTTTATACGATTGAAAGACAGCGAAACCTATTCGATCAAAACAAAAAATTCTTCTACCTAAAAAAATATCCTAACATCAAATTATTCTTTGGAGATGGATTTGAAGGACTCCCTACATATGGTCCATTTGATAAAATAATAGTAACCGCTGCCGCTCCACTTATTCCCACTAAACTCATATCCCAATTAAAAACAGGAGGGAAAATGGTTATTCCGGTTGACGAAGGAAATCTCCAGCGCATGGTAAGAATAACCAAAAATGAAGATGGAACTATTCTTGAGGAAAAATTTGATTTGTTTTCATTTGTTCCAATGCTTGGTGGAAAAACAAATGGAGACCGATCCAATTGATCAGGCCTCCATTTTATTATAATAAATTAATTCTTCCAGATTATTGCTGCATTTGTATACCTTCCTGCAAACCTTCGGCCCCACTCTTTGTATTCTTACGCTTGAATAATGAAACATCGAATTTTCCGAAACGATAAGCAAAATTAAGTCTCACTACTCTCCAGTCTCTTCTCCTGTCATAATCCTGCAGGAAGTATGCATTTTCAGAATGCACGTCCTGTACTCTTGTTTTGAAAATATCATTTACTGCCAGAGTTAAGGATGCCTTTCTGTCTTTCATGAATTCCTTGCGAAAGGCAATGTCGACGCCACCTGTTGGATTAATATAACCTTGCGACGCACTGGTTGGCCCACCAAAGAATCCGCCACCACCGCGGCCTCCGCCAAATCCACCACCACCACTTCCTCCCGGAGGAGCAATAGTTCTGGACTGATAATCACCCGAAAGTTGAATAGTGAAATTACCTGGCAGCTTAAAGTTGAAATTCATCTTTCCAAAAAATGCAAGCTGACTATTAATTCCAAGTGTTGAATCAATTCCTGAGTTATCTATTCTTGCGTTAAAGAAATTGAGGTTTGTAGTAACATCAACCCAGCTTGCAATTGGATTCTTGGAGGTAATTTCCAATCCATAGGACTGGCTCGAATTTGCATTGATATAAGTGCTCACGATTACAGAATCCAATTTTCCATCTGGCAAAGGAACATCTTGTCTGGTCTGGTATCTCGTGATCAAATGATTGGTTTGTTTGAAATAAACTGAAGTCAGCAAACTGTGTCCACCAGCAAAAGTTTTACTATAGTTTACTTCGAATGAATTAGTGAATTCTGGTTTCAGGTTAGGATTACCAACGCTAATGTTCAAAAGGTCCGAAACATCATAATAAGGAATCAACTGAAAGAAATTGGGCCTGTTGATTCTCCTTGAATAGTTCGCTTGCAGGTCCTGGCCATTTCCAAGATTCTTCGTAAGGAAAACACTTGGGAACAATTCGAACGGATATTGATTGCTAAATTTTTCTCCAGTACTAATCAATGTTCCGTCGTATTTCGAACTTTCAACCCTTAATCCAACCTGGTAGGTAAATGGTTTTGTTTTACCAACAGAATTTGAATAGGTACCATATGCAGCGTAAACCTGGTCGGTAAATTTATAATTTGAGCTGATATTAGGCAGCACAACATAAGTTCCCAGCGAGTCGACATAAACAAGATTGGTATTTATGTTTTTATTATTTCGGATGGCAGCACGAACACCTGATTCAAGTTTACCTGTTTTCCCCATCGGGCTCGTATAATCGGATTGAATAGTAATGAACGTACTTGAACCCGAAGACTGCAACAATTGAAGAGCAGGATCTCCAATAGGAGTGAGGTGGTCAGTCTCGTAGTTTTGGGTGGAATAATTTCCTGTACCTGAATTGGTACTTCTATTGTAGTTCACATCGGCTGTCAATTCCCTTCCTTGCTTTGGAAATAAGTGCTTATATCCGATTGCAGGGCCGATATTAGTAAAGGTCCTGTCATTTAGCGTATGACGAATGGCATAAGACGAAGAAGGGTTTATGGCAAGTGTATCTACATTGATATGGTCAGTTTGATCTGATTTGAATTTACCATGAGGGAATGATGCAGAAACTGTAAGCGTATTTCGGTTATCCATCAGGTAATCAAATCCCAATCTGCCGAATGCAAATGCACCGTTTGATGTTGAATTAGTCGTTTGGTTCAGGATGAGATCAGGCTGGTCAGTATAATAGTTTTCACGATAGGTTGTGCCTTCGCTTATACTTTTTCTCTGGTTATAATTCAAACTTGCAAAAACATTGAATTTACCCTGCTTTACGTTAAAATCAACTCCACCATTCAGTTTACCACGAGAGTCAATACCTGCTCTGATATTTCCGTTATATCCTGCCTTTCTGTTTTTCTTAAGTACGATATTCAAAATTCCGGCAGTTCCACCTGAAGCATCAAACTTCGCAGATGGATTTGTAATGATCTCCACGCTTTCAATCGCGTCTGCCGGTATTTGATCAAGGGTAAGTGTGGTAGGTCTTCCGTCAACAAAAATTGTAGGTGCTGCATTTCTCAATGTCACGTTTCCATCTATATCCACATTCACACCCGGAACATTCTTCATGAGTTCAGTGGCTGTTTGCCCCGTAGTAACTATATTCTTTTCAACATTAAATATTTTCCGATCTACTCCCATCTGATAAAGTGGCTTTGTGGCAACTACTTTTACTTCGGAAAGCTCCTTAGCATCTTCATTAATCTTAATATTACCAAGGTCTTTATCCACGTTGTTGAGCATTTGACTGAAATCTCCTCCCTGGGCAGGTTTCATATCAAATTGTACCTTTTGTTCGTAGGTGACATAACCAATAGCCGTAATGCGAAGTTTGAATTGTCCCATAACAGGCAAGTTCTCCAGGCTAAATTCTCCCTTTGGTGTAGTCAATTGTCCGGCGATTACAACATCCTTCCTTTGTTTGGTAACGGTATCAAATTTATTTTGGATAAGTTGAACAGAAGCAGCGTCAATGCCTTTATTGTACTTACTGTCAACGACTTTTCCGTAAAAATGTCCAATATTCGCCTGTCCGCCACCTGGCATCCCGCCTCGTCTGTTGCCACCCTGTCCACCAGGAATTTGCGAGAATACTGAAATGGAGACCAGGCATAAGAGTCCTGCTAAAAAATTCTTCATCATTGTTGATTTATTGCACTAATTCGGGTTGTAAAATTATTGCAAATCCGCGGGCAGGGGAATTTGCCAGATGGTCTTTTGTCGGCCCAAAAATCACGGTCACAACTGATAGGCGTTGATGATTATACACAAATGGTATAATAAAGCGACAAAAGGAGACCGTTCTGTTAATAATGTTAAACAAGGTTAATGCAAATGGTTATTTTAAAATTTACTGAATAAGACGAGTTTACTCGATAAAGTATTCGTGGTCACAACTTTTATTTTATCATGAAAATTTTATTCCAGAGTCTAAAATGGATTTTGGACAGAGGTTATTTTGATATATTTTTGCACTCCATTCTCACGGTGGCTGTAGCTCAGTTGGTTAGAGCATCAGATTGTGGTTCTGAGGGTCGCCGGTTCGAACCCGGTTAGCCACCCAACATTCAATCAAAATTAGGTCGTACATTTGTGCGACTTTTTTATTTCCCTATTTGGTTCAGGAATTCCTTTATTTTAAGGTGGAAATTTTGACAATCCGACCTTTTATCCATTTTTACAAAACCTTAGTTAATTAGCTTCTTAATCAACAACATTGGTATATTATTTCCGTTATTTTTGAAGTATGCAAAAAGTGATAAAGGCTATGTTTACAAAAAAGACTCGACCAGTAATCCTGGTTTTCCTGGTAGCTGCGATATTTTTCGCATTCCAAACACTTGGCTCAGGAAATCCCCCCACGAAACATGAAAAAATTTTAAGAGAAGTTGGTGAAATGCTTGAGCAGGGACATTATAGTCCAAAAAAAATTGATGATAATTTCTCAAAAGATATTTTCAAAAAATATCTTGAAGCACTTGATCCCGAAAAAAAGACTGCACTCCGTTCTGATTCATTAGAACTTGTAAAATATCAAACTACTATTGATGATGAAATTCATGGAGCGCCGATCCAGTTTTTCCCTGCTGTAGAAAAAATTTATACAAAGAGAAATGCAGAAATTCCTGCTATCTATAATGAAATTCTTTCTAAACCATTTGACTTCACTGTTGATGAATCCATAGTAGTGGATAAAGACAAGCTTGCATGGCCCGCAAGTGAAGATGAAAGAAAAGAAGTATGGAGAAAGAGATTAAAATACCTTGCACTTCAGCGTTATTCCGACCTTCTTGATGAGAGAGAAAAAAGCAAAGGAAAAGAAGGTTTTGTTGCAAAATCTGATGCAGACCTTGAAAAAGAAGCGCGTTCCAAAGTGAAGCTGATGATGGATCGCGAATTTGAAAGGAATAAAAAAACTTTCAATGAAGAAGAAAGATTCAGCCTGTTCGTAAATACGATCACAGGTACTATGGACCCGCACACAACATTTTTCCCACCTGTAGAAAAAAGATCATTTGATGAATTCATGAGTGGCCGTTTCTATGGAATTGGCGCTTCCCTCAGACTTGATGATGGCAATATAAAAATTGCGACAATCATGAATGGAAGTCCGGCTTATAAATCCGGTCAGCTTGAAGTTGGAGATATCATCACCAAAGTTGGACAAGGTGCGGCGGATCCGGAAGATCTCACTGGCTTTGATGTGGAAGATGCAGTTAAATTAATTCGCGGCAATAAAGGCACCGAAGTAAAACTCACTTTGAAAAAAGCAGATGGAACTAATAAAGTAGTTTCTTTGATCCGCGATGAAATTGTGCTTGACGAAACTTTTGCAAAGAGCGCAATTGTGAATGAGGGCTCACGCAAAATCGGATATATTTCTTTACCGGATTTTTATGCAGATTGGGAAAGACCTAATGGAGCACGCTGTGCTGAAGATGTTGCCAAGGAAATTGAAAAATTAAAGGCTCAAAAAGTTGACGGAATTGTTCTCGACCTGAGAAATAATGGTGGTGGATCTTTGTATGATGTGATTCAAATGGTAGGATTGTTTATCCAGGATGGGCCCGTAGTACAGGTAAGAGATCGTGAAGGTGTTCCTACGGTATTAAAAGACAGAGATAAAAGCGTATTATATAATGGACCTTTTACCGTGCTCGTAAATGAACTGAGTGCTTCGGCATCCGAAATTTTTGCGGCGGCCATTCAGGATTACAAACGCGGAATCATAATTGGAAGTCAGACTTACGGTAAAGGAACTGTTCAAAGAAATATCAGTTTGGATAATTTTGGACAGGGCGCTCCAGTTGCAAGTAGTACGGAAGATGCTGGTGGTGGATTGGGCACCGTAAAATTAACGCTTCAAAAGTTCTATAGAATAAATGGTGGTTCAACGCAGCTTCGCGGAGTTACTCCTGATATTATCATCCCGGATAGGTACGACTATCTTGAGTTCAGGGAAAAAGATAATCCTGATGCATTAAAATGGGACGAAATTCAAAAGGCTAATTATACTCCATGGACCAGTGATGTAAGTATACCAACTGTAAAATCTACAGAGGACGACAGAATAAAAACAAACAAGAATTTCGAAGAGATTAAGAAAAGTACTGAACTCCTTGCAAAATTGAATGACAAGGAATACTCTTTGAATTTGAAAAAATTCCAGGCAGAACAAAAAGAAATAAGAAGCATTTTCAAGCAACTGGAATCAGTGAGTAAGCTGGAAAAAGAAATGAACGTTGAATTGCTTGATTCAGATTCCAATAAATATGCGCTGGATAAAGCTAAGCAGGACAGACAACAGCAATGGCTTAAGAATTTGAAATCTGATATTTATCTTAGTGAGAGTGTAAATGTGTTAAATGATATGATCAGTCAGGCCAACGTAGCAAAATCGAATTAAAAAGAAAAACCTTGCATAACAAAAGAGACCGCTTCATTGATGCGGTCTTTTTTATTTTGCAACTTTACTTAGTTGTTATTTTTTATAAATAACGCTCTTTAAGTATGCGTTGGTGATGCCTCCAGTGACCAACGATTATGTATGCAAGTGCATTCGCAGAAATACTATTGTTATTAGCAAGTCCTTTTGCATTCATCATTTCAGGAGTGAACTTCTCAAACATCATGATATTTGACTTTCTAACTGTCTTAAACTCATCCACCAAATCAGAAAATTCTCTTTGCTTTGCGTCTGCGGCAGCAGCATAAACATTTTCATCAAAGCCAGGCAGATTTTGTTTTTCTCCCCGGGCAACACAAAGCGCCCTGTAAGAAAATACTCTTTCGGCATCGATTACGTGCTGAAGCATTTGCTTAATGGTCCATTTACCTGGACCATAAGAATAATTGTATTTCTCTTTTGGAATTGAATTGAGAAATTCATCAGTTGATTTTACTGATTCGTAGAGCGCCTGGATAATATTTTCCTCAGGAACCAGTGATACGTAAGTCTCATTAAACCCGGAATAATCTTCGCGATTAGGTCTGGCCATAATTTTTTGTTGTGCAATTTAAAATGAAGGATTGAAAACAGGGCAGGAGAGGAAGGGATTAAAAAAGGAAAGCGGACCCATAAGATTGAATCCGCTTTATTAATATCTATTAGTCTTTCTTAGTTTTTTTCATTTGAGATTTTGGTAAAGCAGGTTGCGCCTTTTTATCTCCAGATATTGTTGCCGCTAATTTAATAGCTTCGTAAGCATTGATAATCCCACCAGACTTACTGATATCCGACAAATCAACATCTTCATCAGTTCCTGGCTTCTTTACTTTCATAGTGCTTATTGGAGTTACAGATTTTTCAATTACAGACTTTACCTGTTCAGCACTCAAATCCGGATAATATGACATAATTAATGCTGCAAGACCAACAACAACCGGGCTCGCCATACTTGTCCCCTGAAGATTACCATATTGATTTCCTCCGGGAAGGGTAGAGTATATTTTTACACCTGGAGCAAATACATCAACTTCTCTTTTTCCATAATTTGAAAAAGGAGCCGTGATACCTCCAGCGGCAGGATCTCCGCTTGCACCAACAGTGATCCAGTTATTTGCTCTCGTTGTGATGTTATTATTATAATCCGGATTAGGGAAGTTATCTGTTACATCTACATTTTCTGCATCGTTTCCGGCGGC